>CALCMV010000157.1 GCA_937967535.1 uncultured Saprospiraceae bacterium | reverse complement strand
AACTTTTTTGACGAGGGAATTTTGCGCTTAATTTTTCTCTTGGAAACGGGCGTTTATCTGGATAAATAACTGTTTTCAAGGGGAAAAGTAAGCGTGAAAGTCGCCGTCAAAATGTTTAATTTTTAGCCTAAAAGAGTATATCTTCCAATTTAAATTACATCACCAACGCAATCCTACAATCAGCAAAAATCAATCATTCAATCATTTGCACCGGCATACCCTCGTAAGCACCGAGTATGGGGGCTGCGAGTACTTTTGTATCGTTGGGAATGCCTTTTACGATGGCATTATTGCCATCAAATTTGACCAATTGGATAGGTTTTAATGCTAATTTATCATTTTCAATAATATATAATTCGCGATTGTCATTGAGCAATTTGCGAGGTATACTGATGGCATTTTCGATTTTTTCGGTGGCTACGAAGCCATTCAAAAACATGCCTTCATTGAGGTCGGCACCCGATACGCGAATGAATATTTTTTGTGTTTGTGTGGTCGCATCAATGCTTTTTCCGACTCTCGCTACTTTGCCCGACCACTCCCCTGCCACAGCATCAGAGGTGAGTTTTACTGTATTGCCCGGTCTGAAAAATCCGACTTCTTCAAGCGGTACAGTAGCTGTCAATTCGTAGGTGTAGGGACTGATAAATTCGCCTAATTTTTGCCCCACACGCACCAATGCACCCGGATTGATAGCCGATTGTGTGACCACTCCGTTGAAGGGCGCGAAAATGACGTATTTGCTCAGGTTTTTTTCGCGGCTTTTGATGTTCAGATATTGATTTTCGAGATTGCGGGAAGCATAGAAAAACTGTTCGCGTCCGCTTGTAGGTGTGGGCAGTGCATCAACGGATTTTTTGACATCAAAAGCATTTACATAATTTTTCCATTTTCCAATATCCGTCACACCATAATTACCCGTATTATAATTGTCATATTTGGTCAAACTTTCTTCTAAACTCTTGATATTCAGGTATTGGTCAGTGATTCCTCTGGCATCTACAAAAAACTGTTCGCGGTCGGTACGGGCTTTGGGTAGCGGGCGTATATTTCCATTCAAATCAAAAGCATCTATGTAGTTTTTCCATGTCAAATAATTATCAGAAAAATCGCTTTCCAAGTCGTATAAAACCGACAAAATCAAGCCCTTCAAACGACTCTTTTGTGCTTGCAGATTGAGCCGTTGTTGGGTATCGTTGATGTCATCAATAAAAGCGGTGACGGAGGCTTTGAGTTGGCTCTTTTGGGCTTCAAGATTGAAGCGGGCTTCTTCGTCGTCTATCACCATCATAATTTCGCCTTCATCGTAGTATACGCCTTCTCTGAAATCCTTTTGTGTAGGCTTTAGTGTGCCTGATACATCCGCATACATTTCGATTTTTTTCTTGGCAGTCAACATGCCGTTGATACCTACTTGCGATTGTATGGCATCGTTTTTTGCAGTGATGGCTTGTACATAATTGATGCCGGGTTTGGCGGCGGTCTGTTGTTTTTGAGGTGCTTTTCGATTGGCTATTTTATTGCTGATGGCAATGCCAGCCACCAACAAAATCAAACCCAAGATGATACTGGCTTTACGAAGAATTTTATTTGACATATGATAAAAATAATTTGTAACTAATCACGTTCTTTGTTCTTTGTTGATTTCTTCCGAAAGTTGCTATTGCTTTAATAATATTAAGTGGTTGGACTGAACTAAGCGACACTTTCATTTTCATAATTCATTGAAAATGGATTATTTATTTTATACTGTGAACGGCATAAATTTCGGAAAACTGTAATGACTGCTTTACAGGCTGACCGCGAATACCGTACAGGCGAATTCATTCGCCATGTAAAAAATAAACAAAATTCGTATAACATTTATTTACAGTGAATTATAAATAAAAATTATACTAAACATGGCGATTGAAATCGCCTGTACGAGTTCCCGGTCAGCCTGTTTAGCTGTCAAGTGAAATAAAAATAAATCTATAAATTATTGTTTTTAAATTTTTTATAAATAAAAATAATAATGCACTTGACAGCTAAAGCAGTCATTACGGGTTCATTCGGAAAAACTGATATTTTCCGAAATTTATACCGTTCACAGTATAGTACCATTTTTCACCAATAATTAACGGAAAAATAAGCTAATAGTTTCTTTAGTTTGAAATTTGGCGAAGACATTGAACTAAGAAAATAAAAACAACATTTGGACGGCTTCTTTTGTATGAAAATTAAACACGCCAAAAATTATACAGCATTTGCATAAAAATAATACTAAAAAACACGACAACTCTTAGGTCTACCGCGTCACTATTTTATGATTTATGGTATGAATACCGACCACAAAGCAAAGAAATTGGAGTTTGTATAAAAAGCACTAATTTTTGCGTAATAAAATTTCTAACAATCAGTATTATCGCTAGTTTTATATTAAAACTTTTAGAAGCCAGACCGCTTTGCTGCCAGATGTCAGAGTCTTAAAAAAATTCCCCAACAATCCACTATTCTCACCATCTGCTAAATCCTCAAAAACTGTACGAATCATATTTTATAATAATTTAAGAAATATTTTTTCAAATGAGTAAGTATTTGTACTTAACTGCTTGCTTGTGCATGTTACTCTCACAAGCTAATGCTCAGATAGGTCAATTTGACCTCCACTTTCTGCTCAATGAGGTGGATTGCGGAAACATGAAAGTCAGTGCAGACATTACACTCAAAGCGAGTGACAATGGTTCGACTTTCAATGTAGCGGAACAAAATTACCGAATGTCTTTTTCCAGAAATGCCGTTGCTAATCCGGTTATTCTCGAAGAGTTGGACTTGGCTGGCGTTACCCAATTGCCTGATGGTACGGTTGTTTTGTATAGCTCACATTCTTTAGTGGGAAGTATCGACACAGTATTGTCGTATAATGTTGAATTGCAGAGTGATGCGGGGATGCTTGTCAGTGCTTCGGATTGGACAAGCGTAGGCAGACTGCAATTTGATATTGCAGACCCGACCAAGTGCCTGAATCTATCTTGGCACACTTATGCTGAGGTGCATTATCCGAATACCGTTGTGGTAGAGAAGTATGATGGCGGTTTGTACGTTGTACAAGAGGGTAATTATGCAGACCTCGATATTTGTTTCTACGATTTTTGCTCGGTTGCGCCTACTGCTTTCGATGATTTCATCAGCGCATTGCCCAATGAATCTATGAGCGTCAATGTATTGGATAATGATATTGACCTTAATGATGATTTGGATATGAGTACTTTTAGTCTGCTAAGTACGCCGCCTGCACAGCAAATGACGGTAACGGCAAGCAACAATCCCGGCGAATTATTGCTCGAACCTGCGAGTGGTTTTGTAGGCGAGGTTGCGCCATTTGAGTATCGCATCTGTGATACGAATGGTCAGTGTGCTACGGCAAACGTATATGTCACTGTCAGTGAAGTAGTTACGAATGTCAATGAGCCTGAAAGTCGCTACGATATTCAGTTGTTGCCTACGGTTGCAAATGATTTTATTACGGTGCAATATCTCAATATTCCGGTTCAATCTGATGCACAAATCATCATTACGGATGTCAACGGACGCATCCTCGAAACACAAACAAGACCTATCTCCAATAATCCGACTTATCGCTTTGATGTATCTAATTTCTCACAAGGCGTTTATTTTTTCAATACCCTGATTGAAGGAGAATGGATTGCAAAGAAATTTGTTAAAATTTAAACTTTATTAAACAAAAAGGCGTATAAATAATTATATTTTAAATTAATATGCCTCACATTAATCAACTGCGGACGTGCGAGCTTGCTCGCACGTTTTTTTTTGATTAGAATAGTTTAAATAATAATATCAACATTTGAACGGTTTTTTTGATTTGAAATTAGTTATTTAAAGAGGTTCATAGTTCATGGTTCATGTTTTTTTACAATCAATTAAATTGCATCCCGATACTCTGAATTATCACATTGGCGCATTAATTATTCATTCACTCATTATTCTAAGAAATAAAAATGCCGAACACAATCATGTTCGGCATTTCTATTTCTATAAATTTAGTACAGATTTGGTACATCATCTTATCAGCACCACATCTCCCTTCAAAAATTCCGGTGGTCTGTTGTTGATGCTAAATTCGAGCATATATACGAAGGTGCTAAGGGGTTGTCTGACACTTTTATAAGTGCCATCCCAACCCGGAGGTGCAGGATTGTCGTAGACTTTTTCGCCCCAGCGATTCCATACCGTAAATGAAAGTACATCCACATTCCCATTGATTTCAGGGAAAAACGTATCATTATTACCATCTCCATTTGGTGTAAAACCCGTTGGCACTACTACGGTACTATTGTCTTCTACCGTAATTCTCACCTCGTCGCTAGCTGTACAGCCATCGGGTGTAGTGAGGGTGACTTCGTAAGTAATATCTCCAACATCCATAGGAGTCGCGGTAGGATTGGCAGAGAAGGGGTCATCCAAATCATCTGCGGGCATCCATTCGTAGTCGCCCGCTTCGCTCGAAGTGGCGTTGAGTTCAATGGATTCCCCGATTTCGACGGTGGCATCCATACCTGCATCTACCTCAAATTCAGCAATTTCCTCTATCACAATTTGGTCGGCAAAATCTTCGGTACACAGCACCATATCCGATACAAAAATATCGTAAGTTCCGGGAGCCAATCCACTGAATGTAAAGGACATATCATTGCTGGTCTGCGTAGTGGCACCACCATCCGTAGAATATTGGTAAGGCGGTATACCTCCCATAATATTAATCGTAATTTCGCCATCTGCCACACCAAAACAAGCATTTTCTGAACTGACTGCCGAGATACCAAATTGGTCGCAAGGCGGGTCTTCCAAGATAATCGTACCACTCGCCTCACAGAGATTTGCATCTATCACGAGGATGTCGCATTGCCCTGCCGAAAGCCCTGCGATATGGAAATCGCCACCGCATTGCTGCCCCGGACCCTCGATGACCGTACCACAACTCGCCATCACCGTATAAGGCGGAATACCACCGGAAGGACTCAGACAAATTTCACCATCGCTGGCACCGACTACACTCGGTTCGATGATGGTCGGAGGCGCGACCAATAATTCAGGTTCGCCGATTTCGACGGTTTCTACAAAACCCACCGCACAGTTACTCGCATCCGTCACCAAAATGGTGTATGTTCCGACATTCAAACCTGTAAAAAGGAAGGAAGTATCTGCAAAATTAATCGAATTGGCACCGCCGAAAATGGAGTAATCATAAGGTGGTTCGCCTCCTGTCACAAAAATTTCAATCGTACCATCGGGGTCGGGATTGGATTGGCTGCTGACATTACAATTATTATCCATCGGAATAACATCCGTGACCATAAAACCGGAACAATCCGGCTCTTCGATAGGCGCGTCAATTATGACTTCACAACCATTCGCATCGCTTATCGTAACGACATATTCGCCCGGTGGCAAATCGGTAATTTCAAAGTCGGCATCGCAGCTACCCATGGTCTCCGTAATCGTTCCCGCAGGCGGGTCAATGCTGACTGTATAATCGGGTGAACCGCCATTGATACACAAAATCACACGTCCGTTGTTAGCACCTAATGCTGAGACATTCAAAATCGTAGGCAATATATTCAAAGCCGCAGGTTCGCCGACCACAACGGGATTGCCGCTAAAGGTCGCCGTACAATTGACCGCATCGCTGATACCGATAGTATATTCGCCGGCAGTCAAACCGGTAAAGACATTGGATGCTTGAAAATTCACACCATCAATAGTATATTCGATGGGCGGATTATCACTTGTTGAAGTAATTGTAATCGTACCATCCGCGAAGCCTGCACATGAGGCGGGAGTGGTCATTACATCCGTTACCTCCAATACACATGAAGGGTCGTTGAGGGTTTGTGTAGTGCTAATTTCGCAACCATTCGCATCCGTTACCACGATTTCATATTCTCCTGCGGGTAAATTTGAAAAAACAAAATTACCGTCTGCACTTGTCATTTGCGAAGCACCGTTGATGATTGCTGTAAAAGGTCCTGTACCACCTGTCACGCTAATTTCGATTGCACCATCCGAACCACCTAAAACAGAAACATTCGTCAAATCTGCACTCAAGGATAATGCTTCGGGTGCGGTAATGATGACCGGATTACTGATAAATGAATTGGAACAACCCACTTCATCTACCACAAATACAATATATTCTCCTTCAGGCAAATTTTCAAAGGTAAACGGATTGGTATTCGTCACAACATCTTCAATACCATTGCCTACCGAATAAGTAATTTCACCAATTGCGCTCAAAACTTCAATCGTAATGCTACCATCGTCCGCTTCATTGCAAGATTCATTTTCTGCCAATACCTGTCCTATCGTAAATGAAGAACAATCCGGTCCTTCCACTGTCTCGCTAATATTGAATACACAACCATTGGCATCGGTTACGGTGATGTCGTATTGCCCTTCGATGAGTCCGAGAATTTGGAAATTGGCATCGCAGTTGCCTTGTACCGAAGTCAAGAATCCGGTATTGGGCGTATATTCAACCGTAAAATTGGGCGTACCGCCCATAATACAAATATCAATGATACCATCATTGCCACCTACCGTAGTGGTACGTATCGTATCTGTGGTGACAATAAGTTCGGGGGGATTATTGAGTACGATTGGATTATTCGCAAAAGAAGTCATACAATTCAGCGCATCTCCCAAGACCAAATTATACGTTCCGGCAGGTAAATTATCAAAAGTAAAAGGACTCGCACCTGACATAAAAGTATCTCCGCCATCAATCGAATATTGAATACCGCCGCCCATACTTGAAGCATTTACTGTGATACTACCATCATTTCCATTAAAACAATTGACTTGAGAAACAATCGGGTCGCCATTAATGCTAAGGTCGCAAGTGGGCGGGCTGACCGTTGCAGAGGTCATTACCGTACATTCACCCGTAGCATCCACAATCGTAATTTCACAAGTAACATCCATTAGGTTGGGTATGTGAAAATCGCCTCCACACGAACCTGCCCCCGACATCACCGTACCACAATCGGAGGTAATCGTATAAGGCGCAGTACCACCTTCTACCGTAATACAAACCGCACCATCCGAGCCGCCAATCGTACCCAAATCCGTTACAGATGTACTGACAGTCAATGGATTAGGTTCGGTTACGACAACGGGATTGCTGATAAACGAATCGGGACAAAGGCGTTCATCTTGTACAAAAAGATTGTAAGAACCTGCGGGTAAATCGGTGAATGTAAAGGGATTGTCGGAAGTTGTGACATCGGGAATACCGTTGCCAATCGAATAAGTAATATCGCCTTGTGCGCCAAGTACTTCAATCGTGATACTACCGTCTTGTGTATCGTTGCAGGTTTCGCCAACTGTTGTTACGAGTCCGATATTGAAGTTGTCGCAAATAGGTCCGCTGACAGCTACATTCGGAATAGTGTCATTACAGCCGTTGGCATCTGTTATAAATATGGTATATACATTTTCGGTCAAGCCCGTTATTTCAAAATTGGCATCGCAAGGACCGGCAACGGGGGCAAGGTCTCCCTCATTCGGCATCCAAGTGACATCGTAGGGAGAAGTACCGCCGTTGATGCAAATAGCGATTTCACCATCATTACCATCTACCACCGTAACATCAGAAATGGTGGTCGTGCCTACGGGCGTACTAAATGTTGTGACCGTCACCACATCCGAAAGGCTGCATCCGCCTTGCGAAATTGTCCAAGTAAAATCATTATCTCCCGGTGGCAAATTGCTGACTGTTACCGTTGGTGAATTTATATTTGGTAAATAAATCACGCCCGCCGGACCTGTCCAAACGCCTGTTTCGCCTGTTGCCGGGGTATTCGCTTCTAATGTAAAACTCTCAATATCGCAAATTGCTTGTCCGCCCGAAGTAGATATTTCGGGTTGGGTGGGTTCGTTATTGAGTACAGAAATTTCGGCAGAAGTAGCAGGGCAGCCACCATTTGAAATCGTCCATGTGAGTGTACTTGTACCAAGCGGCAAACCAATGACGGTAGCGTTTGGAGAATTTTCATTCGGGTCAAAAGTAACACCCGGAGGTCCTGTCCACGTTCCGGTTTCGTTGCCTTGCGGGGCATTGCCTTCTACCATAAAAGTATCGCTGTCGCAAGTTTCCTGCCCGGAAGTGGTGGCGATTGCGGATTGCGTGAGAACTTCATTATTCATTACATCAATACAAGATTCGCTCGTCGTATCATCGCATCCGCCGCGTGTGATAGTCCAACATAAAGTACTCGTGCCTGTCGGCAAACCATTGACCACAACGCTTGGTGCATTGGCATTGGGGCTGAAAGTAACACCCGGAGGTCCTGACCAAGTTCCGGTTTCGCCGTCTGCGGGTACATTGGCATCGGCAGCAAAATTATCTTCATTACATACTTCCTGTCCGTTGGCAGTGCCAATGGCTGAAACGCTGGTTACTTCATTATTGGTGACTTCTATACAGGCTTCCGTTGCTGTATCGTCGCAGCCACCGCGTGTTATCGTCCAACACAGTGTGCTGGTGCCGGGTGGCAAATTATTTACCGTAGCATCAGGCGAATTAGCATTGGGCATGAAAGTCACTCCGGCGGGTCCACTCCAAGTTCCTGTTTCACCACTCGCAGGTGTATTTGCAGAAACCATAAAACCGTTTTCATCACAAACTTCTTGTCCGTTTTGTGTGGAGATGGCTGCGGTAGTGTTGACTTCATTATTTGTTACATCAATACATGATTCCGTTGCAGTATCATCACATCCGCCGCGTGTTATCGTCCAACATAAAGTACTGGTGCCGGATGGCAAATTATTTACAGTCGCATCAGGCGAATTGGCATTGGGCATGAAAGTCACTCCGGCGGGTCCACTCCAAGTTCCCGTTTCGCCGGGTGCGGGTGCATTGGCAGAAACCATGAAGCCATTTTCATCACAAACTTCTTGTCCATCGGCAGTAGAGATGCTAGATGTGGTCGTCACTTCATTATTGGTGATGATGACGCAGGCTTGTGTAGGCGGACAATTGCCGCGTGAAATCGTCCAGCAAATTTCATTATCACCGGGTTGTAAGCCGTTGACGGTGCTGGTCGGGCTATTCGGGTCGGAGAAGGTGACACCTGCGGGTCCTGTCCATGTACCTGTTTCGCCATTGGCGGGTGTATTTCCTTCTATGCTAAAATCATTTTCATCACAAACTTCTTGTGCGCTCGTAAGTATTTGAGCATCAGTCATTACCATATCGTTGACGAGGGTAACGGAAGTCGTTTTGACAGGGCATCCGCCACGCGAGATGGTCCATGTGAGTTCATTGGCACCGGGCAATAAACCGTCAATGGTCGGTGACTCGGAATTGGGCGAGAAAGTAACCCCAGGAGGTCCTGTCCAAGTACCCGTTTCGCCGGGAATGAGTTGATTGGTGAGATTGGCAAATATATCGTCGAAGCCATCGGTTTCGCAACTGATAAGTACGGAAAAAGGCTCTATTTCAGGCTCTGTAATCACCTCATTATTGATGACGGTGATAGAGGCAGGATTGGCAGAGCAACCTTCTTTTCTTATCGTCCAGAAAATGACATTATTGCCGGGAGCGAGATTGTTTGCAGTGGCATTTGGGTTATTAACGTTCGGTAAAAACGTAACGCCGGGAATATTGGACGACCATGAACCGACTTCGCCGGGATTGAGGTTGGTATTGGCGGCAATCTGAAAATTGTTTTCATCACACACTTCCTGATTATTGTCGGTGGTGATGATAGGCGTGGTCGTGACTTCATTATTGATGAGTGTAATGGACATACTATTGCATATCGTTCCACTTGCATCGAATATAGACCAAACGACGGTATTGGGTCCGGGATTGAGATTGGTGATGAAAGTACTTGGGCTGTTTTCATCAGCAAAAGAGGTATTGCCCGGACCTGTCCATTGTCCGGTAAAGTTGCCTGCCGGTTCTTGTGCGGAGACCATGAAGAAGTTGTCACAAACTTCCGTTTGGTCAGGCGTGAGAATGACTGCATCGCATTGTGCATGAGCATTTGAAACAATTGTCAGGGCAAATAAAAGGAGTAATAGTAAAGTATAAACCTGCTTCATTTGTATGGTGATTGGTGATGCGTGAATGGTGATTAGTTGTTTTTTACTTCATAAAAAACTGATTATCAATATTCACTTAAATACAAATAGAAAAAAATCTTTTAGGTGTGCGGATGAATGGTGTATTTCAGGCTTCAAGTTAAGGTTTGTTCGGGGATTTCGCAACAAATTTGATTGATTCGTTGATTTGGGGTGGGTGAATTTGTTGTTTGTTCGTTTTTTTTAGCATGAAGAATGTGTTTTTTGGGATTAAATGTATTACGAAAATGCCCGACACTTGTTATGCTTGTAGGCACATGAAGTATCGGGCATCTTACTTGATAGCAGCCATTTACTCTTCTAGGGTATCTGGCTGAAGGTGATGATTGAGGGGAGCGTGAGTGGGGCGTTTTCCGGGAGGACAATTAAATGTAAAAAGACACTAATCAACCTCTTTTATTAGGTTTCCCTCTAACTTATATTTTAATGTCTGACATCTCCTCTCGCCTTCAACGGTAGGAGAGAAAAAATAACAAATTAAAAATTCAAATACATCTGCTTTTGGGGGGACTTTTATGAAGAAACTACCCATAGAAAAGTTCCTTTGTGATTTGGAGTGGACTTCTGCCACTCCAAATTTCCAATTTTCAGGAGTAGATGTACTCAACAGGTTTTTCTCTCGGTATTTACGTATTTTTTCAGGAACAATATATGTTGAATCGTAATCAAGAGTAATAAAGTAGATTGATTCATCACGATTGTTAGTAATTTCTATATCAAAAGGATTACTACTAAATTCATCATTGTCTGTTCCTACTTTATTTTTAAATCCAATAAAATCAATACTCACACTATTTAAGTTATTTTCTGATTTCAACTTTGCTTCAGTTTTATCATTTGTACATGAAAATAAAAGCATTGAAAAAATTAACACTTTCAATATTATTACTGTTTTCATTTTATCAAAATTTAATATGCGTTATGTTGTTTTAGTGATTTATTTGGGTTTAGTCTCTACCTAAAAAATAGTTATCACTACCCACATCTGAGAAGAAACTTTGAAGAAGACATTTATGGTCATTAGAATTTAAAATTTGTTCTTGTGGTCTTAACTTATCGGAAGCTCCTTCTGGAATTTTCGTATTTCTTCCATCTTTATTCAGATTTGGTTCACTATCATAATGTTCTCCATCGGAATCACTTGAGGCAAACATAGTTTTTATTTCTTCTTCCGTGTATCCATAATAGAGATATGCTTGTTCCAACATTTGATGCAAAATTTCATGAGAAGCCAAGTATCCCATTGTATATTCACGATACGCAGCATTGGAAAATTCATTGGAATTCACATAAGTAGTAGTTCCAATGTTGCCATTATCTTCCCATGCTAAAAGAATTAAGTCATGATTAATTTCTGAATGTCCTAAAAATTGATAAGGTCCATCTTTTTGACGAGGTGTATTGATGACACTCACACCGTAGACCCCTTGTTGGTCTAAAGGTGTAATTGCAAGAGCTTGCTCTGGTGTTATAATTTCTGTTGTAACCTCAAATCCATTTTTAGCAAAAATATCACGGACATGGCCACTTATTACATCCATATCTAATCCTGCAAAATCTACCAAGTAAATTTTGGGAATTATAGGATCTTTTCCATCAGAATCAATAAGCATTAATGGATTCCCCAACACATAACTATAATCACTCCACGAAGCATAATCCGAGGCGTGTGGGTCAAGCGAATTAAACCTCGCTACATCACTATCGTAGAATCTTGCCCCACGATAATCAAAACCACTCTCCACATCGCGCTCGTGGTAGGTGCTTTGGTAGCGTTCTTTGCCGTAGGTGCGTAGGGCTTTTCCATAGGGATAGTAGTCGGTGGCAGATAGCACAGTAGGCTCTATCTGTGTAGGTGTTTTTACCTCAACGCTGTATGTGACACGAGTATTGCCGAGGTGGTCGTAGAGGTAGTACACAAATTCGGGAATGGGGGCATCTGCTATCTTCGCAGTGAATACACCTGTAATGCCGCCTCCTATCACATTTATACAATCGCTGTCAAAAGAGCCGAGCGTAAAGCCATTATCTAATGTAATTGCCCTCAGTGCTAATACGATAATTCAGAAACATTAGTACATTTTAGCATTATTTCCTTAGAAAAATTCACTCATTTTTTGCCAAAATTGTGCAAGTCTTCACGATTCAGGTATTAAGGGCTTATTCGAGTCCATCATAAGCAACAGACATGTTAATTTTTTGTTAATAACTAAAAGGCTGATAAATAACAATTCTTTAATCCGAATAGTATATTTGCTTTTCGTATTTCACATTAATTTTGCGTTTGAATTTCTTTACTAAAATCATTTTTACGTATGAAAAAAATACAACTATTTAAATCAGTCTTTTTGCTATTGATAATGAGTGTGTTATCAACGGCTATTTTTGCACAAGGGGTCACAACGGCTTCCGTAAGCGGAACGATAATGGACACCAATGGTGAGTCGCTAATCGGTGCTACGGTGATTGCGATACATATGCCATCAGGTACGCAGTATGGCGCGATTACTCGTGAAGACGGCGGCTACACATTGCCTGCGATGCGCGTGGGCGGACCTTACACGATTACCACTTCTTATGTAGGATTTGAAGATGTGGTCAGGGAAGGGATTTATCTCTCACTCGGTCAGGATTTGAGTTTGAATAATAAACTTTCGGATGGCGCAATCGCACTCGAAGGGGTGACAGTGACAGCCCAAAAAGCAGGTTTGCTCAACTCTGAACGAACTGGTGCAGAGACGACTATCGGCGAGGAAACGATTAGCTCAATACCAACGGTGAATCGCGACTTCAACGATTTTCTCAAACTCACACCCGAAGCCTCTACAACGGCAGATGGTGGTATCTCAATTGCAGGTACCAATAATCGCTACAACTCAATTTTTATTGATGGGGCGGTGAATAATGACGTATTCGGCTTGTCGGACCAAGGAACGAATGGCGGACAAACGGGTATTGCACCCATCAGTATTGATGCGATAGAGGAGTTTCAGGTGGTGCTTGCGCCTTATGATGTGCGCTTGGGAGGCTTTGCCGGTGGTGGTATCAATGCGGTGACGCGCAGTGGCTCCAATAATTTTGAAGGTTCGGCATATTACTTTACACGCAATCAAAATTTGGTGGGTCAAACACACCGTTTTGTATTTGACCCAAATCAAGAACTAAGCGACGACGAAGCAAGAGAACAGCGTACCTCAGTGGACGATTTTTCTGCAAATACTTACGGATTCCGACTTGGCGGACCAATCAAGAAGAACAAGGTGTTTTTCTTCGTCAATGCCGAATTGCAACGCGACCAAACGCCACAACCTTTTGACTTCTCAAATTATGAGGGAGCATCTAGCGAAGCAGAAATCAATGCGCTTGCAGATTTCTTACGCAATACTTACGGCTACGACCCGGGTGGTTTTTTGAATAATACCCGCGAATTGCAAGGTGAAAAAATATTGGCACGTTTGGATTTTAATTTAAACAATTCTACCAAATTGAAACTGCGCCACTCTTATACAAGAGGTACTTCGATAGGACCAAGCAGTTCGAACAATCGCACGATTAACTTCTTAAATGGTGGTATTCTTTTTCCAAGTACGACCAATTCTTCTGCTTTGGAGCTAAACAGCGTTTTTGGCTCCTCGTCTTCCAATGATTTGATAGTCGGTTTCACAAGAGTATTTGACGACCGCGACCCGATGGGTATGGATTTTCCGCGTATCACTATCTTTGATGGCAGTGGTCAGCTTCGATTCGGAAGCGAGGTTTTTTCTACGGCAAATCAATTGGCACAAAACATATTTACACTGACCGATAATTTTAGTTTGTACAAAGGAAAACACACCATTACGATAGGTACGCACAATGAATTTTATAATATTTACAACCTCTTTATTCGCCAGAATTTTGGTGAATACGAGTTTGGTTCGATTAATGATTTTACGGGAGGTGCGCCTCCGCTTGAATATGTAAGCAGCTATTCATTGGTGGATGATTTACGCGGCGATGGTTCAGAAGCCGGCGCGAATTTCAATGCTTTGCAGCTTGGTTTTTATGCCCAAGACCGTTTTGCGGTAAGCGACAGACTCAAATTGACTTATGGCTTGCGCCTTGATATTCCCTTCTTTTTGGATGAGCCTGTGGCAGATGAAAATTTCAACAACAATACCCTACCTGCTATCCGCGAGGCTTATGCGGGTGAGACAGAAATTTTGGATGCACTGGATGGTGCAGAAGCCGGAAAATTGCCGCAAGGTGCGCTGATGTTGAGTCCGCGATTGGGCTTTAATTATGATGTCAATGGCGACAATTCAAGTGTGGTACGCGGTGGTTTGGGTATCTTTACGAGTCGTGTACCTTTTGTATGGCCCGGCGGTTCGTTTGCCAACAACGGTCTCACGATTGGTGGTACGTTTTTCAATCAATTTGATTCTACTTTTGTATTCAATCCTGACATTGATGCACAGCCGCAGGCAACTGATTTCGGGGCTGCCGATGCGATTCCTTCCGGTCAAATTGATTTCTTTAGCGAAGATTTCAGATACCCGCAGGTATTCCGCGCCAATTTGGGTTATGACCAAAATCTGCCCGGTGGTTTTGTAGGTGGTTTTGATGCCGTTTATACCAAAACCCTCAATAATGTGGTCTATTACAACCTCAATCTACGACCTACTACCGAGCGATTGTCAGGCGCAGATGACCGCCCGATTTTTGACCGCTTTGATGAAATTGACGATACGTATTCGCGGATTATTTTGGGTGATAATACCAATAAAGGGTATGGATATAACTTCACGATACGCCTTGACCGACCTTTCAACAACGGCTTTTTGGCAGGAATTGCTTATTCTTTGGGCGATGCTTTTGCCGTCAATGACGGTACTTCTTCGCAAAATTCCTCGCAATGGAGATTCGTTGAAAATACGGCAGGGCGCAACTATCTTAATGTTTCTCGTTCTGATTTTTCTGCGGGTTCGCGTGTGAATAGTTTGATTTCTTATCAAAAAGATTTCAACGATTTCTTCGGCATTACGGCTGCTTTATTTTATGAAGGTCGTTCTGGTCGTCCGTTTTCTTATATCTACAACGGGCGGGTATCTAATGGTGATTCGAGCTTCGGCGATTTGATTTTTGTCCCCGCCGATGCCAGCCAGATTCAATTGCTTGATGTAACAGGTGATACCGGCGAAATTATCCTTAGTGCTGCCGAACAGTGGGCAAGTCTGGATGCTTTTATCAGTGCTGACGATTACCTCAATTCGCGCAGAGGCGACTATGCCGAGCGCAATGGTTCGCGCACTCCTTTTGAGCATAATTTTGACCTCAAACTCGCCCTCAATGTAGGCACGAAAATCAGTGAATCAACGAATAAGATTCAAGTATCACTCGATATTCTTAATGTTGGTAATTTATTGAACCAAAATTGGGGCGCGAAATACTTTACGAATTTTGACGCATTCAGTTTGATTGATTTTGAAGGTATTGACAATAGTAGTGGCGAAAATATCGCTACTTATACTTTCAATGCACCAACAGGCAGTGTTTTTAATGTAGCAGATTTTAGCTCGCGTTGGAGAATGTTGCTCGGTGTGCGTTATATTTTTGAATAAGTCATTCTACTATCATAATGAGTAGATGAGTAAATGATAAAATGAGTAAATGCTTTTACGCTTGAGTTTATTGATTCATTTAAACATAATTCAAAATTGAAAACTGCCACAAAGACACGAAGACACAAAGTATCAATTGCTGATAAGCATGAAAATTCTTTGTGTTTTCGTGTTTTTGTGGCAAAATTAAAGATGTGCAGTAGTATGTGTTTTGGCTTTTCATATCTGATTGCCACTAATATTTTATACACTCAAATAGTATTTAAGTGGAAGTTTAAGAGTAAGTTTAAGTTTAAATAAACAATTCATTTTCAATGAATTATCATAATTAAAAGTGTCGCTTAGTTCAGTCCAACCACTTAAAACGCAGTTTTTATTTTTATTTTTATTTTTATTTTCATTTTAATTTTCCATTTTTATTTTCATTTTCACCAAAATAAAAAACCGCCATTTCCAAAAAAGAAATGACGGTTTATATCTTTATTTTGCAAAGTAAAAGCAATCAAAAATCACTCATTGTTTCCTTTACTTGCTTCCTTTCCCATGGCATCAATATAGTAATTGAGGTCATTATAAGTCTCTGCATATTTTTCCATATCTTCTTTGGCGAGGCGTTTGCCATCCATATAAGGTACTACGATAGCTTCTTCAAAACCCTCTTGTACCAATTGAAGACGTAGGCGTTCTGCTTGCGAAAATCGCTTTTTCAAGCCCGTTGTATAAAGCAATTGAGGCGATGAGGCATAACTTTCAATCATCGTATGCCGATGTTTGAGCAAGGCGGAATCCTCGAAGCGTTGGCGGGTGCGCTTGACTTGTACCTTATACGACAAGCCCTCAATCACGCCGCGATACACATCCATGTCTCCCGCTTTGAATGCCGGATTAATCGTCGGACTCGCTTCCTCTACCCGAATCGGCGTGCTTTCGGTATTGAATACGCGAATCGCTACGCGACGGTTGAGTGTCTTACCCTGCGGATTGACCGTGCCGTTAGCCATCTTATTGAGGGCTTGCGGGTAGTTGCTACCACAGCCTTTCACCACGATTTGATTGGGCGAAACTCCCTTATCCATCAAATACTCCGACACCACCTGACCACGCTTGAGCGTAAAAAATAAATTGTTGCCAGCCAAGCCGCCATCATCTGTATGTGCAGTCAGTTCGACCTCCAATTGCGGGTATTTCACCATGATTTCTGCCAACTGGGTCAAATCTAAAATCGCCGAAGCCGCAAATTGTTGTTGATTACTTTTATAATAAACCGGGCTGAATTGATAGGTGCGAATATCTTCTGCTGCTGTTATATTTTTTGTAGGGTCTTCTACCGGAACTCCTTCCTCCGGTTCTTCCGGTTTTGCCATGACAATCACTTCGTAAAATGACTGCCCACCTACTATCGTTTGCTCTTTTTGAATTTCATTAAAATAAGCTACATAAATATCCTGACCGCCCATTCCGCCTTCTCTATTCGATGAGAAATGTGCTTTTTTACCTGCTCTATCCAAACGAAAATACAGGTCGTCGCCCGGCGAATTGATGGGCATACCTACATTTACGGGAGTATCCCATTCCAATTTACTATCTATAAATTGTGCTACAAAAATATCATAACCACCGATACCATTGACATTATTCGAACTAAAATAAAGCGTATGTCCGTCTTTGGAAAGAAAAGGTGTGTCTTCGTCGTATTTTGAGTTGATTTCAGGCCCGAGATTGGATGGGGGCGACCACATGCCCGTCTCATTGTCGCGCATAGAGTAGTAAAGGTCTTTGCCGCCAAAACCACCTTTGCGTGTACTGGAGAAAAACAAGATATTATTTTTGTACAAATAACCATTGCCTTCCCATTCGGGCGTACTAACGGGTTTTGGGAGTTTGGCATAAGCCGGTGCCTCGTCGCTTTCCGAAAATTCTCCTGCATAAAGATTCCCCTTATCCATCGTATAGCTGCGATACAAGATCGCCACATCACCACGTTCTGAAAACGAGGTCAAAATATCATTTTGTCGGCTGTTGTAACGCATGCCAAGCGGCGCGGGAATACTCCACTCCCCTTTTGCCGTATGCGCTACAAAAATATCGGTGCGCGGCTTTCCTGCGAGGGTGTCGTATTTGCCTTGCGTATCGCGGAGTCCGCCTTTATTGCTGCGGCGTTTGGCAGTAAAATAAATGGAAGTAGGCGTGCGCGGACTCACAATCGGTGCAAATTCGTCTTCTTTTGTACAAATATCAGCGATTTGCTCTACAAAAGCGAGTTGTTCTTTGTACCTCATTTTTGTACCAAGTACACAGCGTTTGATGTCGGCTTTCACTGCCGGACTCAATACCTCGTCTTTATTTTTTTCCTTTATGACTCCCAAATATTGCTTGTAATAGCGCGAAGCATCTTCAAATTTTTGCTGAAAATGCAGTGCTTTTCCCAAGTAATAAAACGATTCCGGTTTGGGCTTTTTTACTTCGACTGCCTGCCGCAAATGCTGTTCTGCTTTTGTCGGCTGATTGGCATAGATGTAGCACACCCCGAGCATATGTTTCAAGTCATTGTCCTTTTCCATATAAGGCAAAGCCTTGAGTAAGAGAGGCAGCGCATCATTATATTTTTCATAGAAAAAATACATCTCGCCACGCAGTTTGGCTTCCTTCGGTCCTATCTGACCAAAAGCCAATGCAGCACTCAATGTAAGAAGTAGGGTTAGGATAATTTGTTGCCGTTTCATGCGAATGGATTAGCAGGATTGAGTAATTTTTGATTGTATTAAAATTAGTAAATTTTGCGTTTTATTAAATTAAGTATTTTACAAAAACATATTTAAAATAAATTAATTAAATATGTTTATTTCAAGTCCAATCTAATATCTGCAATCAATTAATCAAAGATTGTCAAGCCTGTTATGATTTGCGTAATAATACAAATATTTTTATAAATATTATTTTTTCACCTTAAAATATCGTACCAAGATAAGGTAGTTTTTTGACAGGACATTATTTTTGACGTTAAAATTGCTATAAAACTTACATTGCGGGATTGAGCGATTTTTGATTTTTGATTGCACTCAAATATATGTGTTTGGAAAAGTTCTGACATTTTTATTTTCAAATTTGTATCACATAAAACAAACACATTTTTTATCTAATTTATTATTTTTTAATTAATTATAAATTAATAACAAAACACTCGCGTACTACAAACATTTTTACACCTGTCCCGACGAATGACGGGATTTTAAATTAGTTATTTTACATTTTAAATTTCAAAATATGCCTATTTCAGAGCAATCTAAAATCAAAAATCACTAAATCAAAAATCGTCAGACACCTCTATTCACATCAAATGCCTCCAAATAATCCGCTACTCTACGCAGAAACGAACCGCCCAAGAAGCCATCCACTACGCGGTGGTCATACGAAAGAGAAAGAAACATCATCTGACGCACTGCAATTACATCTCCGTATTCCGTTTCAATGACTGCGGGTTTCTTCTTTATAGCTCCGGTTGCCATGATAGCCACTTGCGGTTGATTGATAATAGGTGTACCCATGACATTGCCGAATGTACCGACATTGGTAAGGGTAAATGTACCGCCTTGAATCTCGTCGGGTTTGAGTTTGTTGGCGCGAGCACGGGCGGCATAGTCATTGACCGATTTGGTGAGTCCGAGCAGACTCAGATGGTCGGCATTTTTGATGACCGGAACTATCAAATTTCCACTCGGCAAAGCTGCTGCCATACCGATATTAATATTCTTTTTTCGGAGAATTTTATCGCCATCCACAGAGACATTTATCATCGGAAAATCGGTAATCGCCTTCGCCACCGCTTCTACAAAAATAGGTGTAAAAGTGATTTTTTCGCCGTATTTTTCTTGAAATTCGTTCTTTATTTTTTTGCGCCAATTAAATAGGTTGGTCACATCTGCCTCCACGAATGAGGTGACGTGCGGAGAGGTATGTTTCGAGCGCACCATATGTTCCGAAATGAGTTTTCTCATACGGTCCATTTCGATGATTTCGACATTAGCACCCACACTCGACGCAGGAGCCACAGGTACAGCCGAAACACTCGGCATACTAGGCACAGCAAGCACTTGCGGAATTGGTGTAGCAGGAGCGGCAGTGCGTCCATTGATATAGCCGAGAATGTCTTTTTTCGTCACTCTTCCGTCGCGTCCGGTACCCGGAACGGTTTCGAGTTCGGACATCGTAATGCCTTCCTTTTGGGCGATATTTTTGACCAATGGCGAATAGAAACGACTTGCTGTAATGACCGCCGTAGCCGCAACAGGCGCATGGTGCTGACCATTCGTTTGCACAACGGCTTGAGGCGCAGGTGCTACCACAGGTGCTTCATGCGCGACCTCTGCAAGCGCAGGCTTAGGCGCAGCCTTTATCACTTCCCCTTCCGTACTAATGACCGCAATCACTTCGCCAACTGCCACCACATCGCCTTCCTGATATTTGATTTCTGCCAATACGCCATCTACGGGCGAAGGCACTTCTGTATCTACCTTATCCGTAGCGATTTCGAGTATGGTTTCGTCCATTTCGATGCTATCGCCTATGGCTTTATTCCATTTGAGGATGGTTGCTTCCATAATGCTTTCGCCCATTTTGGGCATAACCAAATCTACTGTTGCCATAATCAAGTTTAAGTTTATCCCGTACAGTTGTCGGGAAAGTCTAAGTTTAATCCAAACATTGCCTCAACCGTTCAAATTTTTCGCAAAAATAAGGGAATTATTCGGGCTTTCGTAATTCGGGATTCGTTTATTGCGAATAATTCGTTTTTAAGTCAAAAATATACGAATAAAAAAATCACAAATCATCAATCACAAACTTCCGCAGCATATTCAAGGTAAGATTGCTCGTCAGTTGGATATTTCTCATACGATACTTGGTGAGGGTGAGTTTTTTTGTTTTAATTTCTTGGCGATTAGCTACCGCAGTCCATATCGTACCAACGGGTTTGTCGGGTGTACCTCCGCCCGGTCCGGCGATACCTGATACAGCAATCGCATAATCTACACCAAGCGCATCCAATCCGCCCGCAACCATTTCTCTGACTGTTTCCTCGCTGACTGCGCCATGTGCTTTGAGTGTTTCGGGATTCACATTCAATAGTTTGGTTTTCAATTCATTGGAATAAGTAACCGCCGAACCGCCAAAATAAGCAGAACTACCCGCGATAGACGTTATTTTATGGGCAATGTATCCACCCGTACAACTCTCTGCCGTACCGAGTGTCGCGCCTTTTTCTTTCAATATCCGACCCAATACTTCTTCGAGTGTTTCGGTTTCTTCACCAAAAACAAATTCGGGAACAAGGGTGTGAATCTCTGCTTTTTTCTCATCTAATAATTGATTCAAAGCCGCTTCGTCCTCGCCCTTAGCTGTGAGGCGTAGGCGCACGATACCGAGATTGGGCAGATAGGCAAGTTTGATGAAATCGGGCAGACTTTCTTCAAAATTCTCCAAGCGTTGTGCAATGACCGACTCGCCTGTTCCTGCCGTCAATATGGTGCGATGTACGATTGGTCGTAACTTTGTATTGTCGCGTAGTCGCGGGAGTACGCGCTCGCTTACGAGGTGCTTCATTTCATACGGCACACCGGGCATGGAGACGTAAATGGTGTTGTTTTTTTGCATCCACATGCCGGGGGCAGTACCCATATCATTTTGTAAAATCTCGGCATTGGCAGGCATAAAACACTGTTCACGATGCGCGGGTGTCAGGGTGAAACTCCGCTTTTCAAAGTAGGCAGCAATGCGATTATAAGTGGCTTCATGGAATTCGAGTTCGATGCCAAGAAATTCAGCAAGCACCTTCTTGGTGATGTCGTCTTTGGTTGGTCCGAGTCCTCCGGTGAGTAGTACGAGGTCGGCAGATTGTCCGGCTTCCAATGCCTCCAATATCGCCTCGCGGGTATCGCTGACGCTTCGCATCTCGGCTATGCGGATACCGGACATGTTGAGTTGTTTGGCTATCCAAGCGGAGTTGGTGTCAAGGATTTGTCCGATGAGGATTTCGTCGCCGATGGTGATGATTTGTGCTTGCATTTTTAATGAATGAGTGAATGAATTTGCTTGTAAGATACGTAAAAAACACATTTTCTTATTGAAAGTTTTTTTTCGTTACTTTTTTGTTATAAATCATTAATAATCTGCAAATTATACTAAAACATTTTGAAATTATCACAAAAAAAACGTAATTTTATACTAATAAAATTCCACTTTGGAACGATTTTTTAACAACAAAACTTTATTATGAATTTAATTAAAACAACCATGCACAACCATGCACAACCATGCACAACCACTAGATGGTTTCTACTCGCTTTTTTGATGATTTGCTGCTTTAATTTTTTGAGCGCACATCATTTTCCACATCAAAAAAAACATGAAAACCCTGAAAAGGTGCTTGCAGAGGAAATCAATAAAGCTTCATATGTCTTTGAAGCAAGTTGTATTGAAAGTTACAAGGACATTACAGAAGATGGACAGCCTATAATTGTCAATAAATATCAAATTCATAAGATATTTAAAGGTGACTTTGACACAAATGTTGTTGAATTTATACATAATGGCAATCCAAGAACTCGGATAACCTATGATGGACATGGTCAAAAGAAAGAGCATGAATATACTCCGAAACTTACAAAAATAGGTACTACAAGTACGTTCGTTATTTCAGACAATAAACAATTACCTAATAACCACATCTTATCACTTAAAATTGGTAGTGAAATCGAACTTACTAACATGAAAGTGATAAACTTAGGCTATCCGCATACAATAATTGAAGGGGGATATTGGAATAGTGTTCCCGATGCAGTATATTATGGTTTTAAGGTAAATGAAACCGGAGTCAAGGGAAGTTTTAAAAGCGTAAACGACTTATATAGCTTTATCCTTTCTCTCGAAACGACATCTATAAAAGATATTACTAATCAAAATCTTGAAAGACCTAGAAGTTATCTGAAATGGAAAACTCAACAAGAAACTAAAAAACAATTTGAGAAAAAAAAACTCCCAACAAATACCAAAACCAAGCATTAAATCAAGAACTTGATGCGATAATAAAAGACAGATTAAACTGTCTTTCTGGAAATAACACCTCAAAGAGTGGTGTAAATGACTTAATATACATTTTTGAAAATGAGAGGTATACAAAAGCAAATGGTACAACATTCCTTGAATTTGATGTTAGCCTTCAAGCCAATAATACACTTACCTACTTCGATGCCGGAGTAGTTGTCCTAACTTACAATCCCACATCTTTCGGTTCAGGCTTCAATGTATCAAATGGTGACATTATAGTAACCCGGGGAGATGTCTTAGTATCCGAATCTGCATATTATCCACCTGCTATAGAAGACTTACCTGATATTGGCAATAAGAAATATTTCAGAATTGTTACATCTATTAATGATTCCACCCCCTTTCCTATACGTACACAAGTTGGAACATCACCTATCTCACTTTGCCATGTCAAAATGAAGATTCCTGATTGCGGTGCAGCTACCACTTCTGATATTTTATTTGAAGATCATCCGAATTCGTCATTATGGGAAAACAGAGCATTTTATACGCCCAATGCAGATGATGCGAGTAATACCAACTTTCAGCAATATGATAATCTAGACTTCTCTGATAGTTCTATGCAGTTTCCGGTGTGCCAAGTACTTATTGACAATTATACTGCATTTGTGCCTGCGGGCGTTGATGCCCATTTTATCATTGAAGGGAGATTTTTTGGAGACAGTCCCCCGACAGGTGGCATTAGAATTGAATTTATACGGGATATGTTCGCTGGAACCGATATTAATAATGACTATATCGAATTAGATAATTATGATTTAAATAATGCTATATGGACAGAAAATTATATTGATGTTGTTCTACCAAGTCAGGTGTGTGATTTTCATGTAGACCTAGGTGAAGAACCCTTCGAGATTTTTTATAGTGAAGAGAGACCACATAGTGGTAAATTCCAAGTGAATAACTCGCTGAATATGTCTTCTGAGATAACTGATGCCAACTATCTCAATATACCATATTCAGTTGCTATGACAGTAGACTGTAATAATGATACAGGGATTGTTAACAATAAAAAAAGAGTAAAAATCGTAGCAGAAAATACGGGTTATAGAAATTTATATGTTAGCACGGAGGTTTTTCAAAACTGCGAGTTAATGGGACATATTAATCAGGCAATAAAAGACTGGAGATGTGCAACTGGTATTGATTGGCGTATTGCGGACGTAGTAGATGGGTTAGAGGAGGTTCGGGGAAATGGAGTATCTTCAATAACTTATATTGATTCACAAACAGCCTATGCAGTAAGTAGAGGCGTAGATTGTGGCATTTATCACGAGTATAATGAAGTTAATATTGGTATATTATCCACAATAACTGACGAAAACTCTAGTGATGAGATTTACTCAATCATACTACATGAATTCGGTCATGCTGCGGGGCTAGAACATACCGAAAAAGGAATCGGAGAGACAAGGTTTGATTTGATGCGACCAGGTGTCGTGGGAATATCTGAAGGAGTCTATCATACAGAAATCATAGAGGATGACTTAGCAGGCGCATTAGAAGCTTTCCAATTCAGTAGCACAAGTACCTGCAATCCAGTTTTTGTCCCCAACCAAACAGGAGATTATGCGATGCGGGATGACTTAGAAGATGTAGGCGATGAACCTAACTACGCCATTATAGATAACGAACCAAGCTGTACCTTCAAAGATATCTACCTAAGTCCTGATTTATGGAACTGCGACCATATATCATTCGATTGTGGCACCAATCACGAGATGCCTTCAGAAGGAGAATCGAATACCGTCAAAGCCCGCATACGCAACCTCTCTGACGATTGTGATGCCGAAAATGGTTATTTAGACTTTTACTGGACAATAGGCAGCACCGGAGAAATATGGGATTCCGATTGGATAAACTCCAATGAAGGCGGTTGCTTAGTGGGTGATATCATTACATCTTCGCCTATTCCTATCGGTGCATTAGCGCCCAATGCCGAGATAATTCTTGAACACAACTGGACACCTCCGCTCATTGATAATCTATTGTCCTGCGGTATTGAAATGAATGAGAATCAAGGGAAATTTATGGTTTGTTTATTAGCAAGAATCCACTCTGATAAAGACCCGATTTTTACTGAAAAAATCGGAACAGACATTGGATACGGCATATACAACAACAATAATATCGTGACCAGAAATACCTTTATCGTTGAAGTTCCCGGATTAGCTGACCCAGAACCATGTGGTAGCAGTGTAAGTATTTTAGTGGATAATAATAACCCTTTTGCTACCAGTATAAATATCAATCTTGACGGTATTTCTGATATTGGTATGAATGAAATTGTTGGCATTGAGGTGACAACTAATGAAGAAATATGGAATCGCTGGTCATCCACCGGACAATCAAGTGAAGGTGTAGAGGTCGTGGATGAAAGAACCGTAAGAGTAACAGACCCACAACACGCAAGCATGATGAATATACCATTGGATGCCAATCAGAGGGAAGTCATCAGTATTCAGGCTTGTGATTTGCTGGCACCGAGAAGTGATAGAGATACAGGCGTGGAATTTATGATTACCCACGAAGCCACCAATCCCGACATCGAAATAGCAGCTTCGAGTTCCTGTATTTTTAAGGTCGTAGAAAAACAATACGAACCTGGCATTGTCAACGAACAGGAGGTGAACATATCTCCCAATCCTGCCAATAACTATCTCACACTTCATATAGAATTGTTGAACGAATCAAGGGTATCTGCTTTCATCTATACCATAAAAGGTCAACAAATACGCACATTAATTGATGATAACATAATTGATTCCGGCACACACTACATTACTCATGACATTTCGGATTTGCCTCATGGTATATATCTGTATGAATATGTGATTAATGGAGTTAAAACTGCTACAAAAGTAGTTAAAGTCAAGTAAAACAAACAATATCAAAACATGCGCCTTCTCCATTTGGAGAAGGTTTTTTCATTTACACAAGTTATTCATTATCAATAACCATTTAAAAAAAATACAATGCACGCATTATATTTTACAATGCGTGCATTGCTTTTTTGTATAAACTTTCCTAATTTCGCATTTGAAACGTAACACAGACATCCCCTGTCTGTAATTTACTAAAAAGCACAGGCAAGAATGTCTGTTTTACGAACTAATCTAAAATGGAATTACAACAGAAAATACTCGGCGGCGCAGAATTTCTCGTCGCTGAAACACTCGCAGAAAGCGTATTTATTCCCGAAGAGTTTAATGAGGAGCAACGTATGGTTGCAGATATGGCGAAGGATTTTATCGAACAAAAAGTCCGCCCTGTAGATGCAGAGTTGGAAAAGCACAACCTTGACTTGCTCAAAAAACTGCTCGAAGAAGCGGGTGAATTGGGTTTGTTGGGAACAGCATTTCCCGAAGAATATGGCGGTTCGGCACAGGATTTTCTGACGAATATGTTGCTGACCGAAACGATGTCTTACGGTTTGTCATTCGCACTGACGCATGGCGCACATACGGGTATCGGAATGTTGCCGATTTTGTATTTTGGTAATGAAGAACAGAAGGCGAAGTATTTACCCAAACTCATTTCGGGTGTGAAGAAGGCGGCATACTGCCTTACTGAACCGGGTTCGGGTTCGGATGCACTTGCGGCAAAGACGAAAGCGATTCTTTCTGATGATGGTAAACATTACATTATCAATGGTCAGAAAATGTGGATTACCAATGGCGGTATCGCTGATGTTTTTGTGGTATTCGCACAGATTGACGGCGACAAATTCACCGGATTTATCGTAGAAGCAGCATTGGACGGCGTATCGCGAGGTGCAGAGGAGCGCAAACTTGGTATTAAAGGGTCTTCGACTTGTCAGATATTTTTTGAAAATGTAAAAGTACCTGTGGAAAATGTATTGGGACAGATTGGAAAAGGGCATCGCATTGCATTTAATATCCTCAATATCGGACGCATCAAACTCGGTGCAGGTGCGCTTGGCGGTGCTAAAATGGCAGCAGGTTTTTCCATAAAATATGCGAATGAACGTCAGCAATTTAAGCAGTCTATCAGCAATTTTGGCGCAATAAAACACAAACTCGCAGAGCAGGCAATTCGCATATATTCGGTAGAAGCGGCGGTGTATCGTGCCAGCGACAATATTCAGGAAAAGGAAGACCAACTCCTCTCCGAAGGCAAATCTCATGGTGAAGCCCTACTCGGTGCGGCAGAAGAATACGCCGTAGAATGTGCTTTGCTCAAAGTAGCGGGTTCGGAAGTGCTTGATTATGTGGTAGATGAAGGCTTGCAGATTTATGGCGGTATGGGCTATTCGGAAGAAGCACCGATGGCGCGTGCCTACCGCGATGCGCGTATCAATCGCATTTTTGAAGGGACGAATGAAATCAATCGTATGCTCTCTATTGATATGCTGATGAAACGTGCAATGAAGGGTACGCTTGATATTATGACACCCGCAATGGCAGTGCAACAAGAGTTGATGTCGCCGCCTTCGGCGAATGGTCATGGCGCGAATGGCTCGGTATTTACAGACGAAAAACATGCGGTGAAGGATTTGAAAAAAGCCTTCCTGATGACCGCCGGAGCTACGGTACAAAAACTCATGCAAGCCCTCAAAGATGAGCAAGAAATCCTGATGTATCTCTCGGATATGATGATGGATATTTATGTAGCAGAATCGGTGATTTTGCGCGTCGAAAAACTTATTAGCTTGCGTGGTCAGGAGGCTTGTGCAGCACAAATTGACATCGCAAAAGTATTTGTAGGTGATGCCAATGAACGCATTGCGCTCAATGCCCGAAATTGCATCCGTTCATGGGCAGAAGGCGATGAGAAGATGCTGCTTATCAAAGGTTTGCGTCGCTTTACGAAGTATGAAGGTATCAATGCAAAAGCGGCACGTCGTCGTATCGCACAAGTCTTGATTGATGCGGATGAGTATTGTTTTTAGGAAATCAGCGGTCAGACCAATAAACAATCGAAAACAAAAATAAAGCCGTCAGACGAGTGGATTCGTCTGACGGCTTTTTTCTTTCTTACACCGAAGTAGCAACACTTATTTTTCACGATATTTCACCGGAATTTAGAGTTTTCTACCGTATAATAACATCCTTCAAATACTCCTCTCCCAATTCTTCATTAATCAGTGCTAAAATTTTATCTTTTCCATAGGTTAATTCCTGCTTCAATGACGAAGACGTAATGCTGAGGTACAAAATTTCTTTACGCACCACAATATCTTTTGTATAATTGGCAATGCTTTGTCCCATCAACTCGGGCCAAAGACTATTAATTTTGGCTTGGCGCAATTTGGTTTTAAATTGCCTGTCATTCGACAAGCGTTGGAGGGCATCCTTTAATGTTTCATCATTGTTTTGTCGCATGATAATTTTGAATGTGTGAATGTGTGAATGTGTGAATGAGTGAATGAGTGAATTGGCTACCCGTTTAAGTTTGCTCAACTTTGATAATCAGTAATTTACAATCCCGTATAGCTATCGGGATGTTATTCAATGAATTGTAAAAAACTATGAACTATGAACTGGCAACTATGAACTGATAGCCAGTGAATTTTGTAAAATATTCATCTTTAAAGTGTTACGTTAAACAAAATTCAGTATTTACCTATTCAAAATTAAAAAGGGAGCGTAAGGTACGCAAAAAAATCTATTTATGCTTATGTTCGCAAGGCATAAAATTGTTTTTTGCAATCCCATAAAAATACTTTAAATTTAACCCTTAATTTAAAGTATCAACTTATATATTTTTCGTCATAACGAATGAAGTTTATATTTAAATTTAATGAGAAAAATTACTCTACATGAGAAAAATTATTTTTGATAATATAATACTTGTTTTTGCCACGAATACACTAATTTTTTTACGAATTTATTGATAATTCTTTTGAGATCATTCGTGCATTCGTGGCTTATATTACGATTTTAAAATTTTCTCATTAAATTTCAATTTATAAATCGAATCTATTTGTTTCACATAAAATAAGTATAAAGACTAATGAAATGTAAAATGTAAATGTTGTAGGACGTGAATGAACGTAAGACGAATTTATATTTTATTCATTTTAAAATATTTAAATAATAAAAAAATAAAATTATTTGTGTGTGTACTATAAGCACTTTTCCATTTTAAATTTATTATTTTACATTTTGCATTAATTTTAAACTTAATCTTTAACTTAAACTTAAACTTTCTACCATGCCCATCAGAATGGAAGATGACCCCCGTTATCGGGACCAAAATAATGACAGAAATCAACCCCCACGCGACCCGCGCCAGCCACGCAATCCGGGCGGTGGAGGCAGCAATATTGGTGGATTTTTACCTATCCTGCTTATGGGATTGATGCGAAATCCTAAAATGCTGATGATAGTGCTTGGTATTGGTGCATTCCTCTACTTCGGCGGCTTTTTTGGCGGCGGGGGCGGTGGCGGCGGTTTTACCGACAATACCAACAATCCAAATAATTATGTAGATGACGGCGGCGGTACGATTGTTTCGCCTTTTAGTATGGGCGGTATTTTGGATGAGAAAGAGTACGACAAAGCGATGGTCTATGCCGCGCTTGCCGACAATAAAAAGAATCCATTGCCGGAGCGTGTATCATTGGAGCAATATGCACCGCGCATACAAAATCAAGGCAGACAAGGCTCATGTGTGGGCTGGTCGAGTGCCTATGCCGCACAGACGATTCAGTACGCCAAAGCCTATGGTGCCGACCCGAACAGGATTGCCTTCAGCCCCTCGTATTTGTTTAATCAGATAGCCTTGCCCAACTGTCAGGGAACGTATATCCACGAAGCCATGAAGGTCATGGAATCGCGCGGTACTTTGCCGATGGAGTATTTTCCTTATGATGTACGTACTTGTAGCAAAAAACCAAATCGCAATGAGCAGCAGGAAGCGTATAAATTTCGTATCAAAGGAAATAATCGCCTGAGTGTAGACCATAATAGGTATAAGACTGACTTGCTGGCAGTTAAGCAGCATCTTGCGGCAGGTACGCCTGTGGTTATCGGTATGCAGGTGGGCGGTTCGTTTATGTCGGGTATGCGCGGACGCGAAGTGTGGAACCCAAGCCAAAGCGACTACAATATGCGCGGCTTTGGCGGACACGCCATGTGTGTGATTGGTTATGACGATTATAAAGACGGCGGTGCGTTTCAGATTATGAATAGTTGGGGACCGGAATGGGGCAAAAATGGTATCGGTTGGGTAAAGTATAAGGACTTTGAATACTTTAACAAAGAGGCTTATGGCTTGCACCCAATGGGCGATGCCGACGAGAAAAACTCGAATGTTTTTGCTGCGGGATTTGGTATCGTTGACCAAGCATCCGGGCGAAATATTACGCTGGAGCGTAGAGGTCCGAACCTCTTTGGTACGGTGCGTCCTGTGCGTCCGGGCGATAAGTTTAAGATAGAATTTGCGAATACGATTGAGTGTTATACCTACCTTTTCGGGCAGGAAACGGACGGGTCGAGCTACGTGCTGTTCCCCTACACGAAGAAGCACTCACCTTACTGCGGTATCACCGGTACGCGCGTATTCCCACGCGATAAAAATCTTGTACCGGATAATATCGGCAACCGCGATTACTTCGCCGTCGTCGTGACGAAACAACCGGTAGATTACGAAAAAGTCAATCAACTTATCAATCAAACTTCAGGCAATTCTTATATTGAAAAAATCACTCGCGCCATCGGTAATGACCTCGTAAGCGACGCAGATTTTACAACCGCCGAAGGGAATGTTATTTTTAAAGCACAGTCGGATAGGAATGTGGCAGCGTTTGTGATTGAGGTGGATAAGCGGTAGGTTCGTGATTCGTGGATTCGTTAAGTCGTGATTCGATTTAGCGTATTAGAAGATTTATAGCGGTGCAGTTACTTTTGGTAATTGTATCGCTTTTTTTGTGGGGAGATTTATCGAAGAATATCAATGATTTATTAGATAAATTTTGTATCTTCGTTTGGAATATTTATGAAGAAACTACTTATATTTGAGTTGTCGTTGTTATCATATCATCCGAAAACTTACGCTCATACTGTGCCTTGTATGTGTGAATAATCTTCTATTTGCTCAAACTTCATATCGCTTGACTTCTGCCTTTGGGGAAAAAGATGAGATGCACGCCAAAACTATTAAGCATGTTGACTTTCTGATTGACAAAGGAGATAACCAGAGAATATTCGATGTTATGAACCGTAAAAATCACTTTGAGCGGTCTCATATAGATTCCCTTAATAAGAATAAGAGTTCTTACAATTCCCCTTTTTGGTTGCACTTCTCTATGGTCAATGAAACGGATACTATAAGTGACTGGATGCTTGAAGTAAATAAACGGCATAGCTGTCACTTTCATGTGGTGAAAGAAGGTATTGTCCCTAACGACGGAGAGACACGCGAACACAATAATTATCAAGACCGTCCTTACAAACCTGCCCATAATGTTTTTCCGGTTAAATTATCCCCAAAGGATAGTGTTGACTTATTCCTCAGATTCAAAGGATGGAAAAGTCAACATCTTTATATTGACATCAAAACAAAACGCGATAAGGAAAAAGAGATATTTAAGCAGCACGCCTCACTTGGTGGTAAGTTTGAATTTGCATTTGTCATACTTGGCTTTTTTTTGGCTTTGTTTACGTTGTCGCAATATGCACTTTATCAGGATAAAGCATATTTGTATTATGCGATATATTTGCTGATAGGCAGTTTGTATTTTTTGCATCGTTTTGAATTAGATTTTGGCTATAATATTTTGTTTGGCAGCGTTATGGTCTATTATTCCAAATTTGAACCCTTTCTGACTTATGGACTGATTTTATCGTATGGATTATTCGGACAAGCATTTGGTAACTTCAAAGGGGAAGCTAAAATACAAGTAGATAAATGCGTAAAATGGTTAATATTTGCCGTATGTATTGCACTCGCTATTCATGTATTGATGCTTATTTTTACCATTAAACGTGCTTATCACGTCAATCGGTGGATGAAAGTCGTTTTATTGGTTTTTATGATTGCTGAAGCTGTAATTTTCTACCGTAATCGTAATAGGTTAGTTAATCTGTTCTTGATAGGTTCTCTTATTTTGACACTTGGAACAATTGCGGCTTTTTTTAATCAAATACTCATAGACTATATTTCCTTTTTGAATAATTTGGACTATAATAGTTATGAGGTAATGCGTGTGGTGAGTTTCTTTGAGTTCTTATTTTTTTCAATTGCTTTGGGTTATAAAACGCGCCTGATTCAGGATGAGCGAAATGCACTGGAAATCGAATCAGCAGAACAAAAATTGGATTTGATAGTCAAAGACCTTGAGGTGATGAGAGCTCAATTGAATCCGCATTTTATTTTTAATTGCCTTAATTCAATAAAAGGATTAATCAGAAAAAACGATAACGATACGGCTGAAAAACATATACAGCATTTTGCAAAATTAGCAAGAAATACATTAGAATATTCTGAAAAAGAACAAATTACACTTGATGAAGAGTTAGACATCAGTGATTTGTATTTGAAAATGGAAGCCCTGCGATTTGGAGATTCATTTGAGTACAGAACGATAGTAGATAAAGAAATTAACCTTGAAGCCATACATATACCGCCACTGATTCTCCAGCCTTATTTGGAAAATGCCATACATCATGGTTTGCATCCGAAAACGGGTGATAAGATGCTTCGTATTGAAATTTACCGCGAAGCGGAAAAACTAATATGTGCCATAGATGATAACGGCATTGGCAGACAACTCGCCGTAGCACGAAAAGCCGAACAAGCCCACCCAAATATTTCTTTCGGAATGAAGTTGACGCAAAACCGAATGGAACAATACAACAAACTGGGCGAAGGCGTATTTATGGTTAATATTATTGACAAAATAGACACACAAGGGCAAGCCACAGGTACACGTATAGAAATCACATTTACAGGGCAATAGGCAAACAAATATCATGTAGAAATACATTTGAATTGAAATTTGGTACTTGGTGCTTAGAATTTTTATATATTTACTTCACACACAAACTATCACACACCGACCAATGCTTAAAGCCATCATTATAGACGACGAGCAGGATGCACTCAATATACTCCTTGATGAAATCAAACGGCACTGCACAGATATAGAAGTCGTGGACACTTGCGATTCAGGAATAGAAGGCGCGAAAAGTATCCGAAAACACCAACCTGATGTTATTTTTCTGGACATAGATATGCCCGGCATGAATGGTTTTGAAATGCTCGAAATCATCGGAGAGATTAATTTCGGGGTCATTTTTACAACTGCCCACAATCAATACGCTATACAAGCTTTGCGAATTAGTGCCATTGATTATTTGCTCAAACCGATTGATGAAACCCAACTCATCGAAGCCGTTCAACGCTTTATAAAACAACATCAGACAAAACACAATCACCAGCAATATTACGAAACATTATTGCACAATATGAACCCCAAAAATTCACGCAAAAGAATAGCATTCTCTACCCAATCAAGCCACGAGTTTATTGACTCAGAGCGCATTATTTACTGCGAAGCCGATGGCAATTATACGCACGTATACCTTACCAATAACGAAAAAAGAACCTATTCTCGTCAACTCAAGTTCGTCCAAAAACTACTCGAAGGCTATCATTTCTACCGTATTCATCACGGTTATTTAGCCAATCTAAATCATATCAATAAATTTATCAAAACTGATGGCGATTGGGTAGAAATGACCAATGATAAGAAACTGCCCGTCTCCCGACATTACAAAAAGGGATTATTAAGCCGTCTTACCTAAGTTTATATATATTTCATTTTACAAGTTACCCCCGAAAGTATGCTTCTCACATGCTCAAACCTACCTGTTATATATTCTTTGTTTTTTGATGTGATTTATGTGGTAAATTTATCTAACGCATTCATCATACTAAAAACACAACTTATTGATAATTAGTGGTTTATAATTTTTTTATAAAAAAATAGAACATCCTGTAACCTTTTCCTAAAAATCAGGCATATCTAAGTAAAGCCCATCTATTTTAAATGTTGGTCTTCATTTAGAGATATTAAAGTAAGGTATTTGAGTCTTTCTATTCATTAAGTGGAGCATTATGAAATTAATAAATTTTCATCACCAAAAAATCAAACGTATCAATCACCTATTACAATCCAAGGATGCTAAAAACTATAATGAAGCCCTCAATTTCATAATGAAAATGAAGGTAAAAGTATTGAATAAAGTAAAACATAATCTTAGTAATAATGCAGCCATATCTCGCTACGGAGATGATGCTTTTGTGCGAGCCTGTTACTCGTTGTTCAGACGTGCCCAAACAAAAGGGTTTGAATTGGAGACACCTCATGCCTACGAAAAATATTTGTTTACAGCATGTAGAGGCGAATTATTGAAAATACTTGAAAAAGAACGCTTTATGACCTACATGGACAAGTGCCAACTACCCGAATTATCTGCTATGCTTGACGATTACAGACAAGGAGAAATCGAGGCAGCGATACTTGAGGAGGTCAGTGATTCTTTAGACAAAATTATCAGTGAGAAAGAACGCAAAATACTCATCAATAAATTTTATTGGCAGATGAGTTACAAGGAAATTGCAGAAGAAATACAAACGACTCCCAATAGTGCAAAAACTACTGCATGTCGCGCCTTACAAAAACTCAAAAAAGGATTTGATGATAATCCACCACTCAAATCCTATGTATACGGCTTACTCGGAAAACAATTAGACGCAGCATAATGATGAGATGAAAACGAATTTAAATTTAAACTGATGCATTATACAGATGAACAAATTGAAGCATATCTTGAGAACAACATGACATCGGATAACCGTATTGTTTTTGAAAAAACGATGAAAAGTGATACCGATTTGGCATATAGAGTAGAGGCATATCGCATCATTATCGAAAGCATACGTTATACAGGATTTAAGGACAATCTTTGCAATATTGAAGCCCAACAAAAGAAGAAGCAACCACGAAAGTTGACATTCGCAGGGAGAGTAGCCGCTTCCGTTACCATTATTATTGTGGCTTCGTGGATTATTGATGTGCTTCTCGTGGGTAGTATATTTAGTGATTCGGCAAGTAGTGGAACTATGTTTAATAATACTATTCCATTTAATATTGTTGATGAGCTACCTGAAGCACCAAAAGATACAACTTGTCTGCCACTTAATGAGTGACAACATACCACTTAGTTGATTTCTATAAATCATAAAAATTTGGACTTTCTCTGCAATGAGAGGCAGGAGAAGTCTATGCGAATACGAAACTTTTTTATCATAAATAAAAATAACATTATGAATACTTTCAAAGCTTTTATTATTCTTTTTTCTGTTGTCTTTCTTTCAGGTTGCTTTGACATTCCACCACCGCCACCGCCACCAATAGTAGGTACATGGACAGCAAAAATATCTGCTCAAAATTCAAATTGTAGAAATATACGACGGGGAGACGTTTACACTGAACAATGGAATGTCAACTTCATCAATCGTCAAGTCACGGTGCGTGCAGTCGGGAGTAGTACAGGTGTGAAAGCCTATGAGGGAGGGTACATTGGATATGATAAAGTAAGACTCAATAGTGTTGGTTCAGTAAACTCTATGGAGATGGAATTAACTCAAGACGGTTTGGCATTTAGAGGTGACGGTATGCTGAAAACATCAAAAGGCTCTTGTAATGCCTACTGCACGATAGAACTTACTAAACAATAGTCAGTTGGATTGTAAATACTATTTGGATATGATGAGAAATATTCTGTCAAATTAAAAAATAATTATTATGAAAAAAACAAAAATTATAATCGGATTATTCGCACTAATAATTTTATTTCCTTTACAAAGTGAGGCAGTGATAAAATCTGTCAATCCACAAAAGTCCTTCCTCCAAGAAGAATTCGGCGTCAGTAATATACAAGATTTCCTTAGCTTGAGTATAGCAGATATTAATAGAACTACAGGCAAGAAATTGACTTTTAAAGATAAAGTCGTTTTCAAACTAACACAGCGTAAAATCAAAAAGAATATCAAAAAAGGAACATTTTTTAATGCCAAAACAGAGTACGAAAATGCCACTAATAATTTTAATGTAGGTGGATTTATGCTCGGTTTCTTTCTTGGTCCTATTGGAGTTTTACTTGCGATTTTATTTGGTGGGAATGCTCTAAAGTCTTCTCTTTTGGGGTTTTTATGTTTGATTATCGCCATTGTTATAGTAGTTGCTGCTGGGTGACAAATTAATTTAGATGTTTCTAAATACCACAAAATATCTCCATACCAGTTTTATTTTGAATAAAAAATATGCTGATAACAAAACAATCTAAACATCAACACATGAAAAAAATAATCACTGTAATCACACTAACTCTGATATGCGCCCTGTATACTCCAACATCCGCTCAAGATATAGACCGCCCGACTCCCCAATTTGCCACCTACATGGAAATACTCGGTCAGGGCGGACTTGTCACTTTCAATTACGATATGCGATTCACCGAGTCGGCAGATGGTCCGGGATTTCGGGTAGGACTTGGTTATGCCAATCTTGGTCAATTTCAAGGTTACACCTTTCCTGTCGGATTGAATTATCTGCAAGGACGCAACGGTAAGTACTTCGAACTCGGCATGGGCATGACCTATGGTAGAATAGGCATCATCGACAAATTTGACAACGAGCCGCGACTCGCAGGAAATATGTTTTTCGGCTTCCGATACCAACCCGAAGACAGAGGACTCAATATACGTGCAGGTTTAGCCACTTTCGTAGGAAATATCAAAAGACCGGAACAGGAAAATGAAGCGTTCTTTATTCCGCTTCCGGGGATTTCCTTTGGTTACTCGTTTCGTTGACAATCAAGATGTAAAACAAACTCCAATTGAATGTTTTGTATAGTTTAGAGGGGCGAGTCCGAAAGGGCTTTGGGCTTGTTCCTCATTTTTTTTAATTCAGAAAATCATAACATGAAAATAATCAATTGTTTTTTGGGGCAAATTTTATTTTTCTTATTGATAATAATTAGTGGATGTAATCAACGGGCTCCTGTGCAAAAACCTCCTGTAAAAAACCCACCAAAGCCTCCATGTGCGAGGTATCACTATGGCACTGTGATTTTTGAAAATATAAACAAAAATAATTTAATGTTGTATATGCAGTATAATGCTGAACAATACATTGAAGCAAGAAGCTCAATTCCAGTTATTGAAACTCCTTCAGGAAGTCATGAGTATCGATACAAAGAAATAGGTCCCAGAAAGCCCAAAGGTGGAACTGTCTCATTTGAGGTCTGTGATTGTGGAACAACCTATGTTACACTTCCATCAAAGAGATATTACAGTTGTGGAACGTCCCCCTGATAAATAATTCTGTCCATATCACGCCCACTCCTAATTTGTTTTTCATATCAAAATACCCTATTTTAGCAGAAGAATGAAAAACAAGTTAGGAGTATTATTCAAAATCAACTAAATATGACAATAAATTTAAAAGCAAAAAAAGAGCGCATCATCAATTACATCAATGCTGTGGACGATGAGGCTACCATAGATGAGATTAGCGCAAAAGTACTCGGACCTTTAGCCGAACTGCCCGAAGGCGAGGATGTACTCAAATATCTTACGCACGTCGAAGAAGAATTTGACTTAGAAAAACTGGCAAGGGAGCAAAATTATACGGGGATTGATATGGAGAAAATGAAAAGAATAACAGCCGAATTAGACATTCCACAAACAACAGAGGAGTTACTGGCGATGCTTGATTAAAACATAGAAATGACCTACTTATTCGATACCAATATTATACTCAAATTCTTGCGCGATAATGAGTTTAAAAAAGAGCTTGAGGAAAGATTCAACATGTCGAGTCCTGAAGTTTCCAACCTTATTTCTATCGTAAGTGTTGGTGAACTTAAAGCATTGAGTCTAAGAAATAATTGGGGCAAAAGAAGAAATCAACTACTAGATGATGCACTCGAAGATTTCATTACCGTTGATATACGATACATGCCTATGGTAATGAAATACGCCGAAATAGACGCCTTCAGTCAAGGCAAACTAAAAGATAAGCCCCTCAAAATGTCTTCTCGCAACATGGGCAAAAACGACCTCTGGATAGCTGCCACAGCAAGCCTCGCCGATGCCCAACTCATCACATTCGACCAAGATTTTGAACACCTCAACAACGAGTATTTTGAATTGATATTGATGACCAACCCATAAAAAAAGGCAAATGACAAAAAAGATTTGCCATTCACCTTATAACTAAACACATTTAACAATTCCAAATTTGTAGGTTGAAAATCATTGCACGATTTGTAGAGAAAATTCATGAATTTTCTCTACAAATCGAAAAACGTAAGGTCACATCAATGCCCGCACATCCACGATTTTCCCTGCCACTGCGGTAGCGGCGGCTGTTAGGGGACTGGCTAATATCGTTCTCGCACCCTGTCCTTGTCTGCCCTCGAAATTACGATTTGAGGTGGAAACGCAATATTCTCCTGCCGGAATTTTATCCTCATTCATACCCAGACACGCCGAACAACCCGGTTCGCGTAACTCAAATCCTGCTGCTTCCAATATCTTGTCAAGTCCTTCGCGTATCGCTTGAGCTTCCACTTGTTTTGAACCAGGTACGACCATGACATTTACATTATCTGCTTTACGTTTTCCTTTCACATAATTGGCAACTAAGCGCAAATCTTCAATCCGCGAATTGGTACAACTTCCGATGAATACGTAATTCACCGTCTTGCCAAGCAAATTCTCTCCTGCCTCTAAAGCCATGTAATTCAGTGACTTTTGCAGCGATTTAGCATTTTCTGTCTCCTCTAATGTTGGTACATTTTCGGAAATTCCAATGCCCATACCCGGATTCGTACCGTAAGTCAACATAGGCTCTATATCTTCCGCTTTAAAATGATATTCCTTGTCAAAAACGGCATTATCGTCACTTTTCAGCGTGCGCCAATGCCTTACTGCCGCCTCATATTCTGCGCCTTGCGGCGCAAATTTTCTACCTTTAATATACTCAAAAGTCACCTCGTCGGGAGCGATAATGCCACCGCGTGCGCCCATTTCGATACTCATATTACAAATCGTCATTCGTGCTTCCATCGAAAGGCTACGAATCGCACTACCTGTGTATTCCACAAAATACCCCGTACCGCCGCTTGTCGTCAATTTTGAAATGATATACAAAATAATATCTTTCGACAATACGCCATTTTGCAAGTCGCCATCCACCGTAATCCGCATCGTTTTTGGTTTGGGTTGAATGAGGCATTGCGTAGCCATGACTTGCTCAATCTGACTCGTACCAATCCC
>CALCMV010000156.1 GCA_937967535.1 uncultured Saprospiraceae bacterium | reverse complement strand
TGTGTTCGCCAAATTAAAAATTACAAATCGAACGCGAGTAATTTATTTATTTTTATTTTTGTAAATAATTAAATTTTAAATTAATACAAATTAAAATTATATTTAATTAATAATCAAAAAACACTCAATACTCAATTTGGCGAACATATTGTAACTGGACTTTGGACATTTTGGAAATTCGGTAACTGGGAAATTCGGTTTTAAATCGTAAGTAATTGATTATCAGTTATTTTATTTTTATTAGGGTAAAAAATATTCAATTAATTAAATTTTATAATTATTTGATAAAAAACACTTTACCTAATACCAAATTTCCTAATTCCCCAATGTCCAAAGTCCAGATTGTAAATAGCAAGGCTATAAAAATTACAAGCATCAAATTCCAAGAGAATTTGATGCTTTTTTATTTTTTACCGTGGTTTCGCTGATTTTGAAACGAGAAAAAACATTTAAAATCATTATTTTAATCAAAATAAAAATATATGAAAATTTTAATTATTGATAATATCTTCACTAAATTTTAATATATTAATTTATAAAAAAAATGTCATTCAAAGAATTGTAAAAAAAACATGAACTATCAACTATGAACTATCAACCATGAACTAAAAACCTTATTTTCTCACTCAAAAATCAGCGAAATGTTCTAGTAACACTTCATCACTTCCTTCATCATATCATCCTCATTATTGGTTTCATGCAATAACTTTAGCACGATGCCTGCCTGATACAGTCGGAAAGTATTTGCTTTGGTATCATAATCTATCATCAAAGGATAATCCTCATTATCTTTGTGATGACAAAGTACGCACAAAGGGCTATTGATAAATACGTGGTCAATCAAGGAAAACAACATCGGCGGACTCGGAAAAAACATCATTTCGACGGGAATCTTTCGCTCTTGCAGTCGCACAAATACGCCCCTCATTTTCTCTTTCAATTGTTCGGAAAGCAGCGTATTAATATCATTCTCTTTGAATGATTTCCAATTGCGGGTTTCCGGCGAAAAATAATCTACATCACCTATTCTCAATTTATAATCAAAACGCTCATAACCCGGCACGATATATCCCGGATAATAATAATCTTTCCCCGTCTGTATCGAAAACTCCATCTCCTTCAACATCGTGTAATACCCCAAGCTAAACTTCGCATAATCAGGGTCGTATATACCCATGATGCTTGCCGTAGCCTTTACTCCCAAGTCAAAAAAACTCGCGCCTATCAACTGCCCTTTGTCATAAATAGCTATCTCGCGAGTATCATAAATATTGCTCCTTACACCATTCATCAGCGATATTTCAATGCTCTCTGCAATGGGTTCTTCAAAGCGTGTTTTGTAGCGTTGATACAAGCGTTCTTTTTCAATATCAAAGACCGCCTTTTGTACCTTCACTTCAAATTTTTTCTCTACCCGCCGCGTCACTTTACGTTGGCTTTTGCTCCATTCATGCTCATGCAAATTGAGGCGTATCCATACCGTCGAATACACGTTATTTTGCACATACAAAAAATGACAGGTGAAAATAGACTGCCCCATCCTAAACCAACCTTGCGACAGGTATTGGTCTAGCTGATATTTGGAAATCCGTTGAGGATGATGATGGACAGTGAACATTTACAGGTAATCGAAGTTATGAATAATAATTAAGTAACTGAGTAAAGTTTAAGTTTAAGAATAAGTTTAAACTTAAACTTGAATTTAAACTTAAACTTAACTTGGGTATTTAATATTAATTTATTGCCAAAAATAATAAAGTTTATTGGTTTTATGGTTTTATTGAGTTTATAAACTTGATAAACTCAATAAACTCAGCAAACTCAACAAACTAAAATGCTAACTTTAGGTTTCTCTCCATGCCCAAATGATACCTTTATATTCGATGCTATGATACATGGCAAAATTGATACAGAAGGGCTTGATTTTCAGGTAGAAATGGCGGATGTAGAAGTGTTGAATAAGAAAGCGATGGAAGGCACTATTGACATTACTAAACTCAGCTATCATGCTTATGCTTACCTTACACACCAATACCAGCTACTTCATTCGGGTAGTGCTTTGGGCAATAATTGTGGTCCGCTTTTAATCGCCAAAAAGGAATTTACATATAAACAAATTCCTACATTAAAAGTTGCGATTCCGGGTAAATATACAACGGCAAATTTTCTGCTAAGTTATGCTTTTCCAAACCTCAACAATCGCAAAGAAATGTTATTTTCCGATATTGAAAATGCTGTTTTGACGGAAAACGCAGATGCGGGGCTGATTATCCATGAAAATCGTTTTACGTATATGGAAAAAGGCTTAGTGAAGCTGATTGATTTGGGCGAATATTGGGAAATGAATACGGGCTTGCCCATACCACTCGGCGGGATTGTCGTCCGGCGAAATATTCCGACTGATACTCAACAGAAAATTAATCGTGTATTAAGTCGAAGCGTCGAATTTGCACTCAAAAATCCTGACCAAACCCTTCCTTTCGTCCGCCAATACGCACAAGAAATGGACGATAAAGTGATGATGCAGCACATTAATCTCTATGTCAATGATTATACGCTGGATTTGGGAGAGAAGGGCAGACAAGCCATTCGCCATATGTATCGGAAAGCTGCTGAACTTGATATTGCGAAGATAAAGAATGAAGATATTTTTATTTGAACCTAAGTGGTTGGACTGAACTAAGCGACACTTTTAATTATGATAATTCATTGAAAATGAATTATTTATTTAAACTTAAACTTAAACTTAAACTTATCTCTGTTAGGTTTCATCAATCAACAAGGCTTCTTGGATAATTTCAAAGACTGCCTCTTGTGGTATGTTGTTCACACTTCTAAATTCGATACCTGCCACCATTTTACGTCCTTTGTCATTCAAAATACCTTGCGAATTAGAGAGTTTTTTTCCATGAATAAACACTAATTCAATACCTTCATTTTTGATAGGATTCAAATAACAAATCCAGCTTTTACCGTAATAAAAAGGAATTCTGTATCGGATTTTAGCTATTAAATTTAAATCCAAAAACAGGTGATGAAAGTACAATAAGACTTCCCTTTGACTACCTTCAAATTGATAAATGAAATCTTCGACTTCCATGCCAATGAGTGAATGAGTGAATGAGTGAATTTTGAATGAATGAATACTCGTCAGACTAATCTTTTTGTTCGGAGTGCAATTCAATTGATTGTAAAAAACCACAAACTATCAACCATGAACTATCAACCATGAACTATGAACTATGAACTATGAACTAACAACCGTAATATCAGTTAAAACATTCACTTCATGTACATTCGCCAATTTCGTAATTGACTCCCGAAACACTCCGCCACGATTGACCCAAGCCACTTGAAAACCAAATTGTGCCGCACCTGCTACATCCCATTGATTGGAAGAGGAAAACAGCACTTCGTTGGCTTGAAGATTTAGGCTTTTGGTGACCATTGCGTACACATCGGGCGTGGGTTTGTACACGCCAATATCGTCCACAGAATACACGCCGTCCAAGTATTCACCCAAGCCGTTTTTTTGGATTCCACTTTGCAACATGGCATGTGTACCATTGGACAAAATGCCCGTAGTGAAGGATGATTTTCGGAGTATTTCGAGCGTTGGCAGCACATCTTCAAAAGTCGTTGGTTCAAAATATAGCGGTGCGAGTTGCTCAACAAGTTCAGTAGGTGCATCGTATTTTTTACAAGCATCTGTGAGGGCGATTCGGGTGATTTCGCTGAAAGGTCGGTAAGTCTGCATGAGGCTGTGCAGCCAAGTGTAGGAGAGTTGTTTGGTGCGGGCATAAGCGAGAATATCACTCACTGCCGGATGCTTGATGTGCCGTAACAGCCCCTCATCCAAATTGAAAAGTGTACCGAAAGCATCGAATATATAGGCTTTTATCACAAGAGAAGATTAAGATTAAGTTGAAGATTAAGATTAAGTTTAATGTTTTGCCAAATTTTGAATTACGAATTTTGAATGATAAATAAATTTAAATTTTGCTTTGTTTTTCACTGATAATTATTAATTAATACGTTGAATATTTTTGTCATTCAAAATTTTTCATTCAAAATTCAAAATTTAACAAAGACAATAAATGATTGGACTAAAAATACAACTCCGCTGCCAAACGAAAAGTATTCGCATGTGCCTCTACGATATGTGCAATGCGTTTGGAGTAGCCGCCGCCCATGCTGACGGCTATGGGAAGGTCGTTTTTTTGGCAAGTTTCAAAGACAAATTTATCGCGTTCTTTACAGCCTTCGAGGGTCATGCTGAGTCTGCCGAGTTTATCGGTTTCGAGGATGTCTACGCCGGAAAGGTAATATACAAAATCCGGTTCAACTTCATGGATGAGTCGGGGTAAAGTTTCGCGTAGAGTTTTAAGATAAGGCAGGTCTGTTGTGCCATCAGGCAAGCCGATGTCAAGGTCAGATTCTTCTTTGTGTAGCGGATAATTTTTTTCGCCGTGCATCGAAAAAGTAAAAACACGCGCTTCGTCTTTGAAGATTTGCGCCGTACCATTGCCTTGATGTACATCCAAATCCACAATGAGTATTTTTTTTGCCAATTGATTGTCCAACAAGTAATTAGAAGCAATCGCAATGTCATTCAACAAACAAAAACCCTCGCCTCTGTCTGTGAATGAATGATGTGTACCTCCCGCCACATTGAGTGCCACGCCATGCTGCATGGCATACTTGGCACAATCAATCGTTCCTTGCGAAATTATCGTTCCGCGATGCACCAAATCTTCCCGAAGCGGAAAACCTATCTTGCGAATTTCACGCGGCGTGAGGCTGAGATTTTTGAGTTTTTCCCAATATTCGCGGGTGTGTGTTCGCAAAATTACTGCTTCTTTCAAAGGTTCGGGATGGAAGAAACTTTCCTCTGTAATCGTCCCCTCGTACAGCAATTGTTCGGGCAGCAATTCGTATTTCATCATCGGAAAACGATGCCCATCCGGTAAGCGGTATTTGTAAACGGGTGAGAAGGCGATTTTTAACATTCCTGCTGATGACGTAAAGAATAAAAGCACCAAATCCCAACCTATCTAAATTGGAATTTGGTGCATAAAATTTAAATTTACAAGGGTCACATTTTCACAAACCGTTTCACCGCCACATCATTCGCAGATTTCAATTGAATCATATAAACACCTGTGGCTAATTCACTTGAATTAAAAGTGAGATTATTGGCATCTTGCCCAATACTTTGACTAAAAATCAAGCGACCTGTTTTGTCAAAAACATTTAATGTGCCTGTGCTTGCCTGTTGCCAATCAATCACAATATCAGCATTGGTCGGATTAGGAAATACTTGAATTTGTGTGTCATTATTTATCGGATTTTCGGTACTAACGAGCGTAGCTTCTGCATCATAAATCGTTACATCATCCAAATAAAAACCATCGGATGAAGGCTCATTAAAGTCTCCAAAAATCACAAATCGCAGATATACATCCGAATTATTTCCATAGGCAGAAAGGTCAAATTGCTCACGAATCCAATCGCGTTGTACGCCGTCATATAGAGTTTCATTGGAGGGTTGTTGACTCGTACTACCTACAAAAGAACTTAAATCAAACATGCCCGGTTTAGTATTTTCAGAACACAGTACTTGCCATGTGGCGGCATTATCCGTACTGATTTGCACCTGCACATAATTATAAAATTTGGTGAGGTCCCACTTCGCATAATATTCTAAAATTGGGTGATTCACGCCCGTCAAATCAATCGCTTCGGAGAGTACCAAATTGCGTTCACCCTCCGCAGTATTGCCCAATGGCGAATCGGTAATACAACCATTTTCCTTATAACCATCCGTATCCAAAACCGCCCATTCGCTCAGCCAATTATCCAAATCATTACAATCATCTGCAAATACAATAGGTGTATTGTATTGCTTTGTAATGGTCATCGTTTGCAGGTCGCGGATGCCGTTGTTCAGCTTTATTGTAAAGTCAATTAATGTGCCGTCGGGCGTATTCGGGTCAATAGAAATATTAGTTGAAAGTTCCTCAAAATCAACACCTTGCATAGCTGCTGCCGTCATAAAATCCGTCGAAATATTTTGTACATACGGACTTTCGGAACTCACAGATACCATCAGATTTCCGCTGATTTTACTCAAGTGTTGTACACCCAAAGTCAGTCGTGTATCCGTTGGTGTGAGTGCATAGGGCGTGAGGTCATGGACTTTGCCAAAATTAGCCGCAGCCTCTGCCAGCCGGAACGACATTCGCAACTGCCGATGCGCTTGTGATTGAATAAATTCGGGCAGGGGCCAGAAGCCACCTTCATCGCTAGTACCGATTTCGGGTGTCCATGCCGGAATGTCATGTTCGCCATAAAACCAATCGTCCGACTCGCCATTCGTAGTATACAAAAGCTGATTGCTGCCGCCATAAGCATAGCGATTATGCTTGCACATCTCTTCGTTTATTTTTTCAAAAAAGTCGTGGTCGGGCGTATCCTCTGCGGTATGCCCCCAGGGACTGAGTAGCAGATTGGAATAAGTATGATTATTGAATGCTGTCGCAATATTTCGCCCCGATACAAAATTGCGAATTACCTGTGTTTCCGGCTCCGAAAATGCTTCGGTACCACGATAGGTAAAAGACCCCGGGTTGCCACTAGAGCCTTGATTGTCCTGCCCCCAAGCGTAGCCGTAATTGCGGTTCAAATCCACACCAATCGTACCGTTCCCATTATCGCGTACATTTTTTCGCCACAAGCCGCCGCCATCAGGATTATTCGTCTGATTTAAAACATAACCATCGGGATTGACCACCGGAATAAAATACAATTCCGTATTATCCACAATGTCTGTGATGTATTCATTCGACCCGTAATTTTCCAATAAAACCCACAAATAATACTGCAAATTCATCATCGAAAGCGGCTCGCGTGCGTGGTGTACACCCGTATACAAAACCTCCGCTTCATCCTCATCTATATTCGGATTGTCAGAAACTTTTACATAATAAATTACTCTGCCTTCATGCGTCAAAATATTGGGGTCGGCAGGTGCTTTTGCTGTGATTAAATTTGGATATAATGCTGCCATTTTATCCAAATCTGCCAACAATTCATCGTAAGTCGTAAAACCGCCCATACTGCCGAGATTGAAATTTTGAGGTACGGGAATCTCGCGGTCTTCGCAAAGGTCGGCATTGGCGGATTTGAGGGCAGATTCGGCTTTTGCCTGTTCGAGTTGAGCGATAGCTGCGGGGAGTTCCGCCGTATTTCGCTCGGCATGCCAACGCGACAAATCTTCAATTAATACATTGCTCGTCAGATTTTTTTGTTGAATGAGTTCATATTCATATTTTGATAAATCCAAACGTAAAAACCGCGTACCGTTACGTTCTTCCATGTGCGTACCACACTGCAAATCAATCCCTGATTCAGCGATTTTTTTGAGGTCCGAATCATCATTAATCGTGATTTCTACTTTTTTGTAAATGAGATTTTCGGATTGAGCAAAATTATTATTCAGCAAAAAAGAAAAAAGAAAAAGCAAAGAAAAAGTCAATTTCAACTTCATAATTATATTGTTTTTTCGCGTTCCCTAAAAACACATTATTCACGTTTGTTTTGTTTTTAACTGGACTTTGGACATTGGGGAATTAGGAAATTTGGTATTAGGTAAATTGTTTTTTATCAAATAATTATAAAATTTAATTAATTGAATATTTTTTACCTTAATAAAAATAAAATAACTGATAATCAATTACTTATGATT
>CALCMV010000155.1 GCA_937967535.1 uncultured Saprospiraceae bacterium | reverse complement strand
CTTTACAGGCTGACCGGGAACTCGTACAGGCGATTTCAATCGCCATGTTTAGTATAATTTCATTTATAATTTACTGTAAATAAATGTTATACGAATTTTTTTTATTTTTCACATGGCGAATGAATTCGCCTGTACGGTATTCGCGGTCGGCCTATTTAGTTGTCAAGTAAAACAAAAATAAATTTATAAGTTATTGGTTTTAAATTTAGTATAAATAAAAATAACAATACATTTGACAGCTAAAGTAGTCATTACGGGTTCATTCGGAAAACTGATATTTTCCGAAATTTACCCCGTTCACAGTATAATTTATAAATCACCTCAAGTTAATTTTCCCAAAATTGCCGTCCTTCTGTATCCAATAAACCTCTGCGTCCTCGTTGGACGGCTTTAGCATAGCCGTTTTGAAAGCCCTGTACCCGGTCGTAAATGCAGTAAATCACAAACCTGCCTTGTTTGTTGAGAAACCCCCAATAATCATTGAGTCGGGCGGGTGCGAGTCCGTTTTTGTAGCTACCGGCTTCGTCGAATGCCCCTTCAAACATGGTTTCGCCATTCATATCTATCATGCGGATTTTGTTGCGGCGGGTGCGTGTACAGGCGATGCGTTCGGAAAAAGGCTGGGCTTCTACATAGCTGGGGCGGATTGCCCATTTGCCGCTTTTATCAATATAGCCCCAACGATTTTTGCGGGATGCGGCGGCGAGTCCTTCGCTGAAATCGCTTGCATTTTCGAATTTTGGCTCAATGACCCAAGTGCCTTCGGGGTCAATATAGCCCCATTTTCCCTTTTCTTCTGCCCGTGCTTTTTCTTCGCTGAAATTGCCGGCATAATCAAAGCGATGCTGAATGATTAGATAGCCCTTGGGGTCAATATAACCCCATTTTTGCTCTGATTTTACGGCTGCAAGCCCTTCTGAAAAAGGCTGCACCATTTCGTATTCGCAGGCAATAAGCTCTCTGCCGCGTGTATTGATAAATCCCCATTTGCCACGCAATTTTACAGGAATGAGACCTTCCCGCACCAAATCGTCGGATTGGTACATGCGGTCATAACGGTGTCCCATCAGTTTATTTTCAAGATTGATAATTCCCCATTCGCCCTCTGTATACACCCCCGCGACACCTTCGTCAAATGCCGTAATTTTATCGTACATACAAGGGATAAGCAGTGTGCCACTTTTACCGATAAATCCCCATTTGCCGTTTTTTTTGACTCCCATCAATGTGTCGGAAAATGCCTCTACCATATCGTATTGCGGCTCTATGATAAACTCTTTTTTCTGATTGCAAAAACCCCATTTTTCTCCCTGCCGAAAGGGAACAAAATCGTCGGGAATTTGTGCTGTACATTGAACGGTAAGCAGCAGACAGATGACTTTAATAATTGTTTGTGAGTACATTATGGATTATTTGTAAGATTGAGAACCTGAGTTAAGTTTAAGTTTAAGTTTAAGTTTAAGTTTAAGTTTAAGTTTAAGTTTAAGTTCAAGTTCAAAAATTTTTACGTGCCTAGCTTAGAGCATGTTTGAAATTTTTTGGACATGTTCTTAATGTCTCCGGCTTGGGTCTGCGTATTAACCACAATGTATAAATGGGACGCATTGTGCTAAGGAGGCGCAAGCCGAAGGTATTATGTGTAGGTATCCAATCATCATTTTTATGTAAAATTATAATAAAAAAAGTAATACAAACGTGACATCATTATATTTGTGACAAATATAATAAATCGTATGATTTTCTAATAGTAACTTTGAATAGTGATGTATTAAATTCGTAGAATATGTCTGTTTGAATGTTTGAAGGCAGGGGAGTTGATTCGTGTATATTTGTTTTTTGTAAATTTTTTTGCGAAAAAACTGTAATTGTGATATATGTTTTATATAAAAAAATGATAATCAGTTAGTTATATGCTTTTGAGTGTCTTTTGTAAGGTTTGCCGAAAATTGTAATAAATATGACTTTTATTTATTTTATCTTAGCGTGCTTTTTATAAGATGTATGTCATTGAATGTGCTATATATTCGGCATATGCAATTTGAGAAGTATTAAATATATGATTAAAGTTCCGAAAAACACTATACTATTGTGACACTCCAATATTCACAACCGAACAGTAGTAAGGATGGAGTATGACGAAATACCGAATTTTTTCATTACCTTCGCGTTCAGAGATAGTTAAAATTTGCTAAAAAAAATGAAGAATCTTAATTATTATTTTCTCTCTGTGTTGACAGTTTTCTTTGTCTCACTTACCTATATGACACATCAACAAAGGGGAGGAGTAATCGAAGACCAAGATTCCTGTAAAGACCTGCCTACGGAAACCGTATCAACACAAAATAGTGTGATGGGGCTTGCTCCTGTTGTGGCGGGCGAGGAATCAGAAATACCTCAAAATCAAGATGTTGAAAAAACACAACAAAATACGGAAGATGCGCCAAAACCTACATTCGTAGCGGCAAAGCGCGTTCCTAAGAATCCCTTTAAAGAGAAAAAATACAAAGATACGGTTGCGATTATTACGGGAAAAATGCTCGGAAAGAAGGATAGAAGACTCAAATTTAAGCCTTTGGCAAATGAGTTAATTTCTTCTGAATCACAACGAGTTTCCGTGAAGGATGACAAGACCTTTGAAGGAGAAATCGTGCTAAATGAATCGGGCTACTACAGAATGTATTATCGCAGTAAAAATTACTTGGTGTATTTGACTCCGGGTGATCAGTTGGATATTACATTTGACCCGGATAACGATGATAAGGTGGTATATGGCGGAACGAGTGCCGGTATCAATACCTATCTTCTGAGAAAAGACCAATATGATGATGATAATTCGTTGGCGAGAAGGAAATTGTACAAAATGCCTTATGAAGTATTCAAGGATACGATAGAGGTAGAGCGTAAGATTAAGGAGGATTATTTGTGGTCGTACATCAAAAATATTGATGAAGTACCTGCCAAATTTGTAGGTTACGAATTGGCTGATATTGAGATGGAATGGGCAAATCAGTATATTGATTATTACAAATTGCATCCAAAATACGCGCCGAGTGATTTTGAATCAATGGATAAATTCAGTTTCAATTTTGTGAAGAAATTGAATTTGCGTAATGAGCATTTGTTGGTACTGACGAGTTTTGAGGATTTTATTGAAGCCTATTTTGATATAAAAACCGACAGACAGATAGATGCACAAGTACCACCTTCTTTGAGTGGTGCGGTGATTTCGGAGCGACACCGTTTGAAGTACGATTATATCAAGGAGTATTTCAGCGATTCGGATATTCGTAATTATCTTCGTACAAAAGTGGTCTTGAGCCTCATCGGAGAAGATGGCACACCGACGATGAATCCTTTGATTATGCAGTTTCGTAATGATGTGAAAGATAAGGATTACCGCAAACTCGTCAATGATAAATACATTAAGTATGCTATGATTGACGACGGCAGCCTTGCACCTGATTTTCGAGGTGTTACAATTGACGGGCGCGTGGTACAATTGAGCGATTTTGAAGGCAAGTATGTATATATAGATGTATGGGCAACTTGGTGTGGTCCATGCAAACATGAGTTGCCTTATTTTGAAATTCTAAAAGAAGAATACAGAGGGCGCAATATTGAGTTTGTTAGCGTTTCTATCGACAAATCAAGATTTGCATGGGAAAACATGGTGCGCGAGAAAAATATGCAAGGGCATCAGTTGTTTGTCAACGGCGATTTTGATTCTAGTTTCGCAGCCCTTTACAGTGTAAAAGCGGTCCCGCAATTCATATTGATTGACCCGCAAGGTCAAATTATTGATTTAACTGCTCGCCACCCGTCGGGACGGGTACGCGAAGACCTTGCGATGCTCAATCTATAGTAATTTTTGAGAACATTAGCAACACACACAGTCAAGCGACTTTATCTTTTTTGGTAAAGTCGCTTTTTGTTTTGTGAGTAAGGAACGCGAAAAAAATAACTTTACCATCTTGACAGGATATTTTGCCCTCATTTTGCACTTTAAAACTCTGAAAATATCAACATTTATGCGAGTTTCAAAGCCCAAACTGAGAACAAACTCTCTCAGTCAAAAAGCAAATTTATTTATTTCGCGTTCCTAAGCGAGTTATGAGTGCCGAGTAGCGAGTAAAACATACACTTAGGCAATCCGCAACTCGAATATGGATATGAATTTTCAAAGAAATAAAAAAAATATACTGACTCGCGTTGGTCATTCACCGTTTACCTTCCACCGTTCACTGTCTAGCGTTTACTGCCTTTTTGCTTTGGTTTTGCCGCTTTCTTTGAATGTGGCTACGGCTTTGATGTGTTTGGCTTTAGTGATAACTTTGTTTGCTGTACCTTTGCCTTCTACTGTCCGTCCACCGTCCACCGTCCTAATGCTCATTTTCTTTCTGCTCCACCTCATTGCGCTCACCTATACAAGCAATGTGCAAGCGGGTGCATCGGAGCTTTTACTCAAATCACCTTTACTGATTTTTCCTTTGGTCATGTATTTGTCGCCGCCCTCAAAAACAACTTTGCGGCGTGTATTAATGTGTTTTGTGATAGCTTGTGTACTGACGAGTTTGGTGTGTTTTGTACGTTCTTTAATCAATTATTATAATATAGGAGCAGTGAGTTGGATAAGCTATACATGGCTATCGAGCCAAATGGGTTTTTTACCTGCATATTTGAGTCTGTACATGGCTTTTTCGTTTTTTATTGTGTTGAATAATTGGGTAAAAGACTGGCAAAGCAGCCGCATATGGCAGAAGATTGTTAGCTTTTTCATCTTATTTTTTTGCGGGTATATGATAGTGATGTTGGGAGCGCGGCTGGTGAGTGTTACATTTTTTATACTTTTGGTTGGGACTTTTTTATTGTGGATGTATCGGCGCAAAATGCTTTTAAAAGGCATATTTGTGGTGAGTATATTTGCTTTGGGGGTTTGGAAATTGATGGATTCTTTTTTCGTGACCCGCACGCGCATGAACAAGATTATCGGCAAACAACTCAAGGATTACGACCACAGTTTTTTTGTCAATATCAATGACCCGCGCGGACAAATATGGGAATCTTGCCTCGCAGCCATAGAGCGCATGCCAATGTGGGGCTATGGTATCGGCGATGAGGTAGAGCGCATTTTATTAAAAGTATACGACTTGAAAAATTACCATAATCTTTTGATTGTAAATACTGACGCACACAATCAATATATGCAAACCTTTCTCTCATTGGGTTATCTCGGTTTGGTATGTTTGGTGGCGATGCTGCTTGTACCTTTATATTGGACTTGGAAAACAAAAAAATATCTGTATTTATTATTTTTGTTGTTAATATCAATACCCATGCTTACGGAATGTATGCTCGAAACCGCACATGGTATCATGTATTTCTCATTTTTTAATAGTCTTCTGTGTTCGTCGTACTTGTTAGGCTACCATCCGCAATTCAAAGACTCTCCGGCAAATCAGGCGGTATAATATCTTTAAAATGCCCATTCATACTCACTTTTATACGCATTTCTTCTGCTTCTCTTACAATAGGAATCATGCGTTCGAGGTGGTCAACCATCATAAGTTGGCGGTCAGTTTCTTCGGTAGTTTGCAAAAATTCTAATTCTTGATGAATCGAAAAACCGACATGATGCGCGAGTGAGTAGCTCGAAAAATTGGCAGGGTCGTCGGGCAATTCTTTATCAATATCCATGATACCGTACAATTCGTTGAGGTATTCGAGTATTTTCATGTTCATCATCACATCGGGTTGGGTAGTGTAGGATACTTCCTCGATGTCGGCACCGGCATACAATTTATCGGGAGCAGTATGATAAAATTTTTCAATTTTGAACAGTCCGATACCTTCGGTTTTGATGTACATTCTGCCATTGGGGAGGCGTTTAGAAACTTCTATCAAGCGTATTTCCGTACCAAAATTAGCTAATTTTTTTCAAACAGAGGTGGAATACCAAAGGTAATACCGTCGCTTTCGCACTCATTGATAAGTTGCTGATAGCGTGGTTCGAAGATATGTAAATTGAGCGATTCGTCAGGAAACACAACTAAGCCCAAAGGAAATAATGGCAAAAAGCGATTCATTATAATAATAGCTAATAGATAAGGAATGAATTAAAATGCAAATTAAAATTAAAATTAAAAAAATAACTGATAATCAGTCGATTGTAATTTGTAGACTGTAAATTTATTTTTCCACTCTATTAATTGAGATTCTTAGAATCAATAAAAAACAGGTGAAATTTACACAGGGAAAATTAATCCTTATCTATTATTAGTTCAAAGATAAACAACCTATTTATCATTTTGATGCTGAAAGTGGAAGTTTATTTCATCCATATTTCAAAATTCGGTGATTATTTTTCTTCTCTCCGCTCGTACATGTCACAGAAAGACTCATCTAATCACATTTTGTAATGTCTATATAGCAGATTAATTTCTTTATTGTTTGCTTAATGATTAACGGTAAAATAGTAAAGTTGCAACTTATTTCAGCAAAAAACAGTCTGTTTACATGAATACCGAAGTTGACAAGAGACGGTCACATATTTGATGATGCCAAAACTTGCATATTTGACGAGAATAAAGCAGCTTTGTTATTTTAAATGAAGTCTATACGCATTTAATTAAATATAGATGTTTGAAGTGCTATTGATTCAAAATATCTACAAATATGTTAAAATTTTATACTGCCAAAAGACTATTATGGCATGATATTTCCCCGATTTATGTAGCACATAAAAATACACCAAATTATACCTATCTACCTACTATTTTAAAACTCATCAAAATAGAATATTGACTCAAGTTGAACCAAGTTATTGACTAAAAAATATATGAATGATTAAAAAGTAATTTGGTCATTTATTGTAATGTATTCGTTAAATGAAAAATTGCGAATTTATTTACTCGTTACTAAGTATAATTAAATTCTCAACTATAAAATTTGGTGAAAGCATTTGTTATTTACTTAGCTCAAGTTTTCTACAACTTGAGTTACTTATTTTAAAATAATTCAAGCCGAGAAAGTATATTTATTTTGTTCCTGATACTTATCCACACCTTGAATTGATTGTTAAATTTTAAAACAACATTCATCCATGAAACTTATTTTTTACTCACCATTTTGGAAGAATATGACAAAAAAGTTCTCCTTAAATTGGATAATAATATTGGCGAGTGCCATGATTTTCGGACTTCCGACCAAAAATTTTGCACAAGACATTATTATCAATGAAATTAATTACGATTACAACGAACCCTTTAGAGGCTATAATGCTAAAGATTGGGTCGAATTGTACAATACAACGCCCAATACAGTAGTAATGGGCGGTTGGGTACTCGCAGATAGTGATACGATTTATACGATGCCCTCCGGCTTTGAGATGCCCGGCAATTCTTACTATATTTTTGCCAGAGATGCCGTCGATTTTCTTGAGGTGCATCCCACCGTTTTTAATGTGGTTGAAGCAGATCTGTCCTTTAGCCAAAATGGTGAAACCATCAGATTGTACAGCGACAGCCTCGTTACACTGGTAGATTCGGTAGCTTATAGCGACGATTTTCCTTGGCCCGAAGAACCGGACGGCGATGGACCGACCCTATCTTTGTCCGACCCTTCTTTGGATAATAATGACTACACTAGTTGGTTTAGTTCCGGCAATTATGGCGGTACGCCCGGACGTGCCAACCAAGTATACTGTACAAGCGCACCACCTAAGGTAGTTATCAATGAAATCAACTACAAACCCATTGCGCTTTTCAACCCAATGGATTGGGTCGAATTGCACAATCCCAATAATTTTGCGGTAGATATATCAGGTTGGGAATTTGCAGATGAAAGGGGCTTTTTCAGAATTCCGGCAGGTGTAAGCATTCCGCCCAACGGCTATCACGTATTGGTACAGCAAGGAACTTCCTTCAGAGCCATCTTTGGCAATAGTGTACCACACTCAGGCGATTGGGTATGGGGACTCGACGGCGGCGGTGAAGATATAGCACTTTTTACAGAAAACAGATGTCTGGTGGATAAGGTAGATTATGACGACGACCTGCCTTGGCCCGACGATACGGATAGTACAGGATATACCATTACACTCATAGATTCGGACTTGAATAATAATTTGCCCGGAAGTTGGATTTCATCTTCTGCCATAGGTATCATTTTTGGTACACCCGGTCAGGCAAATAACGTTCCCGACCCCTGCAGCCCTACACCTGAACCTATCGTTATCAACGAAATTAATTATAATTCGGACACCATCACATCGCCCGGCAACTGGATAGAATTACACAATCCCAATGGCACTGCGGTGGATGTATCCGGCTGGCGATTTTATGATGAAGACAGCTTATTTGTCATTCCGCCGGGAACAATTATGCCGCCCGACGATTATTTGGTAATAGCAGAAGACGATGTGAGATTTACGGCTGCTTACCCTTCGGTCTCCAATTTTGTAGGTCCTACAGGATTTGGATTGAGCAACAACAGAGAACGACTCATGCTATATACCGACAGGCAGTGCATAGTGGATTCGCTGAAATATAATGACGATTCGCCTTGGCCCGAAGAACCGGACGGCAACGGACCAACTCTATCCTTAATTGACTCTTCACTGGACAATACCACGCCCTCAAGTTGGGCAGCCTCACCGCCGGGTGGTACGCCGGGTGCTGCCAATGTCAATTGTGTGAAAATGGATGTATACGCCTACATGCAAGGACCTTACGACCCGGCAACACAGTTGATGGACAATCGCCTCAATGTGAATCATGGAGTATTGCCCGGACAAACGCCCGCCAATCCGAATGTAACACCTACACCGGCTATCAATCCTTATGCGATCGCCCCCTGGAATTATACGGGTACAGAAGGAGTCGGCTTTGGTGATTCGACCTATACGGCAGATGTGGTGGACTGGACCTTACTCTCCTTCCGCACAGGCGTAGACCGCAATACAGAAATAGCGCGTACAGCAGCCTTGCTGCTGCAAGACGGGCAAATAGAACTGGTTAATCGTTGCCCCTTGACTTCGCTCGATGCGAGTATGGTGCATGTTGTTGTCGAACATCGCAATCATATGGGCATCATGTCTGCACTGCCTGTACCCGTTGCGAATGGTACATTATCTCACGATTTCAGAACCAAACAGAGTTATGTAGGACCTGACCCGAATGCGCCGATTGGTGCAGGTCAATTCGAAGTTGCCCCCGGCATCTTTGCCATGTTTGCAGGCGATGCCGACCAAACAGGCGATACATTCAGCTTCGACATTACAGGAGTTGATAAAGCCGTATGGGAACAAGAAAACGGAGAGTTCGGACAATACCGCGCCTCTGATTTTGACTTGGACGGCGATGTTACCGGAAATGATAAATTGATATGGTTCCCGAATAATGGTAGTTCTTCGAGGGTACCGAGATAGGAATTATCAATGGTCAGAAGACAGCCCGCCTTGCTGTCAGATGCCGGATAAGTAAGTGCAAGTACAAGTGTCAAGTTCAAGCTCAATAATGAATTCGCTTTCAGCGAATTATAAAATCTGAAAGTGTCGCTTAGTTCAGTCCAAGCACTTACTAAATATAGACGATGTAGAGAAAATTCATGAATTTTCTCTACATCGTTACAATTCATCATACAAATCAAATAGTCTGACTTCTAACTCCCTCATAGACCCCTTAAAAGTGACCACTCTTGCTTTTTGCTCTCTAATGTTTTAGGTAAGCACTTCTTTTTGCACTGATTTAGAACTGTTCCGCGTATTAAAAGTATAGCAAATTTTATTTATTTGTTATGCCAAACTACCCATCAATTTATTTTTGCTGATGAAAAATGCCTTATGGTATGAATATCCGTATGCCTATGGATGGTTTTTTTCATTTGCTTTTAAATTATGATAAATAAAAACGCCTGATTCATGCTAATTTTGATTTAAATTATGATAAATAAAAACGCCTGATTCATGCTAATTTTGTTTTTGAATTATCATAAATAAAAACGCCTGATTCATGCTAATTTTGTTTTTAAATTATTATAAATGAAAACACCTGATTCGCGCTAATTTTGATTTAAATTATGATAAATGAAAACGCCTGATTCGCGCTAATTTTGTTTTTAAATTATTATAAATAAAAACGCCTGATTCGCGCTAATTTTGTTTTAAAATTATGACAAATGAAAATGCCTGATTCAGGCTAATTTTGTTTTTAAATTATCATAAAAAAATACCTGATTCACGTTAATTTTGTTTTTTAAATAAATAATAAAACTAATGTTAAAAAAAACGCTTATACTGTAGACGAGGTAAATTTCGGAAAATATTAGTTTTCCGAATGAACCCGTAATGACTGCTTTACAGGTTGACCGCGAACTCGTAAAGGCGATTTCAATCGCCAAGTGTAGTATAATTGTTATTTGTAATAAATTGTAAGTAAATATTTTACAAATTAAATTTATTATTTACGTGGCGAATAAATTCGCCTGTACGGTATTCGCGGTCAGCCTGTTTAGCTGTCAAGTGCATTATTATTTGTATTTATAGTAAATTTAAAAACAATAATTTATAAATTTACTTTTATTTTACTTGACAGCTAAAGCAATCATTACAGTTTTCCGAAATTTACTCCATTCACAGTATAACCCAATAAAATAAGTTATCATATACCGAAATCTATAAATGTGACACTCGAATGAATCTACGTATACCTATTTTTTTGTCCAACGAGAATTTAAAATCTCATATTTCAGTTCTCGCATCTCGCGTCTTGCGCCTCACGTCTCACGTCTCAAGTCTCAGGTCTCGCGTCTCTCCTCTCTCATCTCGCGTCTCCCGTCTCGCATCTCTCCTCTCCTGTCTCCTCATATTTTCCACATCAATTTATGCGGATATTATATATGATAATTTTCCGAAAGATATGCAGCTTTATGCAAGAGATGTATCCAACAATGAGGCTATTATAATCGTATCGGGCAAAGCAATAGGAACGGATACGGGCGAGCAGATACAACTACGAATTTATCGAAACGGTTTGCTTGAAGATAGCCAAACGCATAACCTCAGCTACCAAAATAATGAAGCATTATTTAATTTTGAAGCTACAATAAAGGCAGAATTGGTGAATTATACTGTGGAATTGTACACCATTTTGGGAGGCGTACAAAGGATGGAGCGTAGTGCTGCAAATATCGTTGCGGGTGATGTGTATATCATTGATGGTCAGTCCAATGCGGTATCTTTTCGCCGCAGTGGAGCCAACAGTGCGAGTGCCGAAGAAAGTCCTTTTATACGTTCATTTGCATCGGGAATTGACAATATTTCAGTGGGCAACAATCTGAATTGGTATCAAGGCAATGCGGATGGTTCGCACAATACGAATGGTAATATCGGTCAGTGGGGTACAAAAATGGCGCGTAGCCTGATGACAGAATATCAAATCCCTATTGCGGTTTTCAACGGTGCTTTTGCGGGTTCATCCATCGTTTATCACAGCCGCGACGATAACTCTCCCACCAATTTGACAACCAATTATGGCAGGTTGCTCTACCGCCTCCAAAAAGCGGAATTAGCCGATAAAGTCCGTGCTATTATTTGGTATCAGGGCGAAACTGATGGCAAAAACGGCATGAGTCTCCAAAATTACAAAAATTGGTTTCACAAATTATACGAAGGTTGGACAACAGATTTTTCCGGCTTCGAACACTTATACATTACCCAAGTCCGAAAAAGTTGTAATGGGACAAACTACCATTTTGCCCGTATACAAGAAGCCCAACGCCAACTCGCCAACGAACTCCCGAATACTTCTCTGATGACCGCCAAAGGGATTGGGCTTTGGACAGACGATTGCCATTTTCCTTATATTGATGGCTACGAGCTGATAGGTGAACGCATGGTACGTGCGGTACAAAATGATTTGTATGGTGAAAATATTCCGCAGGTATTGGCACCGGATATTGCTTTGGCAGAGTTCGTTGCGTCCGATACGATTCTGATTACTACCAAAAATCCGGCGGATGTATTGGTGTGGGAAGCAGGTGCAGAAGATGATTTTTTCCTGATTGGCGGCAATGCTTCTGTGACGGGGGCGAGGGTAGCGGGCAATCGCCTTTATCTTGCGGTGAGTGGTACGACGACTTTTATTTATGGCATCACATATTTTGGGCGTGCCGGTATAGGTGTGACATCGCCTTACATAAAAAATACCGAAGGCATCGGGATGGCAACTTTCTTTGATTTTCCGGTTGGCGACCCGATTATGGGCATCAATGATGATAATTATGCGGTGGATGAAGACGCTGTTTTGACGGGCGATATTTCGCAGAATGATGTGGTGGCAAACAATAGCGGATACGTACTAAATCCATTGATTAGTGATGTCTCAAATGGTGTATTATCCCTTGATTCGGATGGAGAATTTAGCTATACGCCCAATGAAAATTTTAATGGTACAGACAATTTTACCTATGAAATTTGCAGTGCGCCGCGTCCTGATTTTTGCCAACAAGCCAATGTACAAATTACGATAGCACCAATAGATGATGCGCCCATAGCGAATGACGATATTTTTGGCGGTGTTCAAAATAATATGACTACGGGCAATGTTCTTTTGAATGATAATGACTTGGATAATGATGGGATTTCGCTCAATGTGATGCCCATAGTAGCTCCCGAAAATGGCAATATTGAGCTACAAACTTCCGGTAATTTTACCTACACACCCAATCAAGGTTTTTATGGCGAAGATGGTTTTTCTTATCAAATTTGTGATGCAACGGCGGCGGCACTTTGCGATATAGCTTGGGTAACGCTCAATATAACAGTAGATGCCGACGGCAATGCCAAACCTATCGCCACCAATGACCAACTCAGTATGAATGAGGATGGGGTAAAATCCGGCAATGTTTTGTCAAATGATAATGACCCCGACAATGACGGATTAAGCGTAAGACCCACACCAATTACACTTCCCGAAAACGGCGATGCCATTGTCAATGCAAGTGGTTTGTACCATTATTTGCCTGACCCCAATTATAATGGTATTGATAGTTTTTCCTATGAAATCTGTGACAATGGTTTTCCTTCGCTTTGCGATACGGCTTGGGTATTGATTGATATTATGGCGGTCAATGATGCGCCTTTGGCACAAGATGATGTGATTTTTAATGATGGAATTTTGCCTTCAAGTACCAATATTCTGGATAATGATGTGGATGTGGACGGCGATGTATTGAGCATCACGCCAACAAGCGGATTTAGCTCATTGAATGGCGAATTGATTATACAAGATAATGGTGAAGTCAATTACCAACCCCATCCCGGATTTTTTGGTACAGAGCAATTTTCTTACGAAGTCTGCGACAATGCCATACCTGCCCAATGCGACGAAGCTACCGTAACGATTGTCGTAGAATCTGATTGTATATACCTTGATATACACGCTTTTATGCAAGGCGCACTGGATAGCACCCAACAAATGCGTACCCGACTCAACCAACGAGGTATATTGCCCGGACAAAATCCTGCCAGTTCCCTCATCGTAGCCACACCCGCAGGGCAGCCCTATGGTATCGCCCCTTGGAATTATACAGGCGATGAAGGTGCCGACTGGCTCGATGATGATTATACACCGGAGGTAGTTGATTGGGTATTGGTATCGTTCAGGACATCAACAGAGGCAGCATCCGAAATCGCAAAAACGGCAGGCGTGATACATAGCAACGGCAAGATAAATTTTCCGAATCGTTGTTTACTGACCACCGACCTCGCCACGCCCCTATACATCGTCGTAGAGCATCGCAACCATATGGGCATGATGTCGCCACAGGCTATTTCTGTTGCCAATCAAGTGATTAGCTATGATTTTCGGGCAGCAGATTCTTACAAAGAGGCTTCGAGCTACGGGCAGAGGGAAGTTGTACCGGGTATATGGGCAATGATTGCCGGAGATGGCGCACAAATGGAAGGTATTTTCAGCTACGATATTACAGGAGGCGATAAGCAATTGTGGTTTGAGCAAAATGGCAATTTTGATGCCTACCTGCCCGGAGATTTTAACCTTGATGGCGATATTAATGGAAATGATAAACCCGTTTGGGAGGGGAATAATGGAATATCTTCGAGAGTACCGAGATGATAAGTTAAGTTTAAGTTTAAGAACAAGTTTAAGTTTAAACATGCTCTTACTAAGTGCCTAATGGTTTAATTCGTAATTCATTGACAATTAAAAATTACAGTAAGTTATTGATTATTAATTAGTTATAAAACGAATAACGAGTCAACGAATAACGGGTTACGGCACTAATCACGCGGCTTCAATATCAAAAATAATTTGCTGATAATAAAAATAATCAAACCGTAGATAGTCGTAATCATAGACACCTTGAAGCCGGCTGCAAGGATAGCGGGACTAATTCCGCCTACTGCTTCAAGCTGTTGCATGGCAGTAAATAAACCCACTAACTGACCAAGTACACCCAAAGCTAATGCCATGATACCCAAGCTGTTAATGACATCATACCATTTCTCGTCGGATGTCATCAAACGAATTAGGAAAAAGACAATTATCAAAATAAGCAAGAGCGTGAGCATGTTCATAAATAAACCTCCGCCTTGTCGGTAAATATCAAGCATAATTTTTTTTGTGTTTATGTTCAAATAATTAGAAAAACCATCAATTACGAAGCAATCAGCAATTCCCCCAACTTTATCCCCATGTAAATTGCCGCCAAACACAGCACCACACTTCCCAAAATATTTGCAAAAGCATAGGCATAATTTCCTGTTTCAAACAAAGAAAATGTTTCATTGGAAAAAGTAGAAAAAGTACTAAAGCCGCCACACAGCCCGACCATAAAAAACAATTTCATCCCCTCACTCATCCCATCTTTCAGACTCCATGCCACAAAAAATCCCAATACAATACAACTCAAAATATTCGCTACCAAAGTCGCATAAGGAAAGGTAAAATTATAACCCGACATCCCGCGTGCAATGCCATATCGCAGCAAACTACCCACTCCGCCCCCCGCAAAGACTAATAGATATTGCATGAAAAGATTTTTGATTTTTGATTAATTCGCTGCGCGAATTTTATATTAGACTTGTACGGCGGCTATCAGTTTAAGTTTACTTGCGGGATAGTACTCGTCTGACGAAGGTTTTTGTGAAATGTAGTGATTTGTCTCATAAAATATTCGCATTGAATAAAGGGATTCGTCTGACGAGTATTCGCTTTAGGCAAAGTTAAATAGCTAGTCTGTACGGCTTCAAAAAACTTGATTATCAAAATCTTATTTATTATCAAAATAATTAATTTAATTGAAATTAAAAATATTTTTAATTATTTATTTTAAACATTCATAATAATTATTTTTAAATACAAAAAAAGTAATTTTAATTTATAACAAATATTTCAATAAAATAAAATTCACTCTAAATAATTGATTACCAAAGCCGTACAAGTCTATTAGAGAAAAGAAATATACTACTATACATGATGAGAAACTTGCCACAAAGTCACAAAGACACAAAGGGTAAATCGCTGATAATTAAGTAAATATAATTTTTAAAATTCTTTGTGTCTTTGTGCCTTCGTGGCGATGTATAGTAGTATGGAAAAGAAATAAAATCAAAAATCAAAAATCACTCAATCGCCACCCGTTGTTTTGATTTTGAATAATAATACAATCCGGTAGACATCACAATCGCCAAACCCAACAACAACAACAGCAAAGGCAAAGACCCGATATGCTGTAATTTATAGACCAAAAAGATAAATAAAACATTGACCGCAACGAGAATATAAGTGGCGTGCATATGAGATAAACCACTGTCTATCAGGAGGTGGTGGATGTGATTGCGGTCAGGATGAAAAGGAGATTTGCCCTTCAAAGCCCGTAGTGCAAACACCCGCAAGGTATCAAACAAGGGAATAATCATCACCCCAACTGCTACGGCGGGTACAGATTGTATTGCCATCGGGTGTGTGAGTCCTTTGTTGAGTTCGATAAATTTTATGGCTAAAATCGAACAGACCAAACCTATCAGTAAAGCTCCCGTATCGCCCATAAAAATCTGCGCCGGACTATAATTATATTTTAAAAATGCCACCAATGCCCCCGCCAATGCAAAAGCAATAATCGCCAATTCAATCGCATTAATCGCATAAAACCACCAACCGAAAGTCACCGCAATGACCGTACCCACGCTACCCGAAAGCCCATTGATACCATCAATCAAATTAATCGCATTGATAATCACAATAATTGTAAAAATGGATAAACCCAAACTCGCCCACAAAGGCAAATCATAAATTCCGAATACACCGTAGAGGCTCGTTAGCTTCACATCTGCCCGAAATACCAAAATAATAGCCGCAAGTATCTCTCCTGCGAATTTTTTTGCCGGAGAAAGCGGTACAATATCATCTTTTGCACCAATTAGAAAAATCAGAATCAGCGCACACAAAATGTATTGCAAATCACTAAATACCACAAAAGGAGTCCAGAAAGTCACCGAAAAGATAAGCCCCGCAAATATACCAATCCCACCAAGTGTAGGTATACTTGTAGAGTGAGAACGTCGCTCGCCGGGTTCATCTACCAAGCCTTTGACCCGCGCAATATTGATAATCGCAGGAATCGCCAGCCAAGTGATAAAAAATGCCGTCAGAAAACTTAGGATAACATCGTACATGCGTGAAATGCGTTAATGCTACAATGCTAGAATGTTGCAATAAATACTATAATGAAAACATTGTAGCATTATCGCATTTAAGCATTATCGCATTGTTTACTGCAAATATAGTCAAAAATAGCATTAACCCGTCCAAATGTGTATATTTGACCCTGTTAACGAGTAAATATTTTGCTATGCAAAATATGAATCACAGGTTATTATGAATAAGTATTCGGATAATTTTAGGTCAAAACCAAATCATTGATTATCAATGAATTTAAACTTAATTTGGCTATCAGTTCATAGTTGCCAGTTCATAGTTCATAGTTTTTTACAATTCATTGAATAACATCCCGATAGCTATACGGGATTGTAAATTACTGATTATCAAAGTTGAGCAAACTTAAACGGGTAGCCCTTAATTTGGCGTT
>CALCMV010000154.1 GCA_937967535.1 uncultured Saprospiraceae bacterium | reverse complement strand
TAGTCGTCGGTTACAAATAGGGCCGGTGCTACTGCACCTTTTATCTCAAAAGTGTAATTCTATTTTTAGAAAATAAACATAAACCTTTGATAATCAAATATTTAAAAGAAAATAAATCGGGACAGTTTGGAACTGCGCCCTCAGACGACAACATTTTCGTATTATTTATTTAAAATGAGTTATTTACAAAATAAAAATAAAACAATTTATTAATAATCGTTCAAATTAAAATGTAAATTCGTCTCGTCTGACATTTTGAAAATGTCCGACGAGTAAGGTTCGTAAAATGCTAAAAATCAGTACATTAAATGCTGTCGTGTTTTTATCAATGCAAAAAGTTACAATCAGCAAAAATGCTCATTTATCCCGATAAATTCAAACATGAATATCTGGGATATTGATAGATTTTTTCTCTTATTTTACGTTTATAATTAACTTTAAATCAATAATTTACACAAAAAATTTACCTTTCTACTTGATAACTAAACAAGCTGACCGGAAACATTGTACTGACGACTTTAGTTATTATATAAATTTTATTTTTATTTTTAAATTAATAAAATTCATTTATTTATAAATATATTTTCATTTAACTCGACGGCTAAAGTCGTCGGTACGGTATTCGCGGTCAGCTTGTAAAGCAGTCATTAGAATACACTTGTCAAAATATTTTTTTATGAAATTAAAAAATCTGTCCTGTCGCCTTATTGAACATTTTCCCACATCCCCAAAAAATATTGTATATTTAACCCTACAAATCCATACTAGCACTTCCTAAATCAAACTAAATTTTTTAAAACAATATACATAAATCATAGAGTAATGGCGAGGTTACAAACACTTCTTTTTTTATTAATACTAGGAATATCCTGCAACGTAGTTGACCGCGTAGAGCAATCGAATGAAGATAAACTGAAATACAATAACCGCACGATACGTTCCCTTCAAGCGGAGTTGAAAAGCGATACAAGGCGAGCTATTCGTCAATTGGACGTGGGAGAGGCACAGGAGAGAGGCGACCAGTACTTTAAGGCTGAAATTTACGATAAAGCCTACTATTATTACGATTATGTTAATAGTAAAAAACCACTCAATAAAGAGGTGGCTTATCGCTTGGGCGTGACGGCACTTGCAGTACGGGATTACAAAAAAGCGCAAGAAAATCTACGCTTTTATATTGGCAAAAAAGACTATGACGAGGCGCGATATCATTATGCGATTTCGCTCATGCACATAGGCGAGTACGAGCGTGCGATACAGCAATTTGACCGCTACATCAAAGAATTTTCCTATGTAGATGAAAATCGTTTAGAACTCGCCAAACGCTACCGAGATGGCGCGACTTTCGCTGCCAATCCGCGTGTAAGCGGCTTTAATGTTGACCGTTTATTTACCAATATAAACAGTGGTTATACCGAAACAGGACCCACCGCCGCGCAAGGTAATCAATTGATATTCACACACTTCGGTAAAAATGCTAAAAGCTCCATTCGCAGCGTTTCGCTTGGTGGGATTGACGAACCTGCACCTCTGTCAGAAGACATCAATAAAGCGGATTTTATCAATAAAGACCCGATGGTTTCTACGGATGGCAGCACGATGTATTTTACGCGCTGTTATTATGGTAAACTGCCGGAGTGTTCGATATATTTCGGAAAATTGCAAGCAGATGGCAGCGTAGAAAACATCCGTAAAATCAACGAAGGGGTCAACCTTCCCGGCTTTTCGAGTATGCACCCTGCGGTTACCAAAAATGAATTTGGGCAGGAAATTCTCTATTTTGCTTCTGACCGTCCGGGCGGTTATGGCGGTTTGGATTTGTGGTTTAGTATTCGTTTGTTGGATGGTACTTTTACCCGTGCCTACAACTGCGGTACGCGCCTCAATTCGGACTACGACGAAGTGACTCCTTATTTTGAGAATGAAGAAGGTGTTTTATATTTTAGTTCTAATCACCCCGAAACAATGGGCGGTTTTGATGTATATAAAGCCAAAGGAGAGAAAAAATATTGGAGCAAAACCCTTAGTGTAGGCGTACCAATTAATTCGGGTGCTGACGACTATTATTTCCGTTTACAACCTGACGCTGACGGCTTCTTCGTCTCCAATCGCAATGGTGCGCCATTTGCTGAATATAATAATTGTTGTGATGATATTTATACTGTGAAGAAAAGAGAAGTGAGAAAAGAGAGGTGAGACGAGAGAGGTGAGAAAAGAGAATAGAGACGAGAGAGGTGAGAAAAGAGGAGTGAGATGAATCCCCTTCTCTTGCTCTTCTCTCACCTCTCTTGTCTCACGTCTCTTGTCTCACGTTCTTTTCTCTTGTCTCACCTCTCTTATCTCTTGTCTCACCTCTCCTCTCCTCTCTCCTCTCTCCCATCATTTTGCTTGTAGATATTTTATGATGCCTCGGATTATTTTGGATATTTCTTCACTTAACTGCCTTAGTTCGGTGGCATCTTTATTGGTCATATATCCCAATCTTGCAGCCATATAAAGCATGGACTTGACTTCTGAGGCAGAACCTTTGGCGATATATAAAAAGTGAGTAAACTCTTTATCACTCTGTCTATCATAACCTTCTGCGATATTATTTGAGATAGACACAGATGCTCTACAAATTTGGTTTTTAAAACTAAAGTCTTTGACATTTGCAAATTTACCATAAATTTCGACTGCCAAATCCTGACTTTTCTGCCATGCGATAATGTCTTCAAAACGATTGAATTTCATAATAGTATTTTTAATAAATGATAAAATAAAAAAATGTAATTGTCTCTTGTCTCACCTCTCTCATCTCTCTCGTCTCTTGTCTCATCTCTCTCATCTCTCATCTCACCTCTCTCACCTCGCCTACTATCCGGAACTTCTCAAAAACCTTCTCCGTATGCGGTGCGTCAGCTAATTCTTCTGTAAGGTCTTGCCCTGCCCAATGTTCGTAATGCTGTCCATTACGCCACAATCTACTGTTGCTTACATCGTAAATTTGTCCTTTGTATGCCACCCAGATTTCGGGTTTGTCTTGTCCATTTCTTAATGCCAATTGGCTTCTTGTGTAGCT
>CALCMV010000153.1 GCA_937967535.1 uncultured Saprospiraceae bacterium | reverse complement strand
TCGTAAAGGCGATTTCAATCGCCAAGTGCAGTGTAATTGTTATTTGTAATAAATTGTAAGTAAATATTTTACAAATTAAATTTATTATTTACGTGGCGAATAAATTCGCCTGTACGGTATTCGCGGTCAGCCTGTTTAGCTGTCACGTATATTATTATTTTTATTTATAAAAAACTTAAAAACAATAATTTATAAATTTATTTTTACTTTACTTGACAGCTAAAGCAGTCATTACAGTTTTCCGAAATTTATACCGTTCACAGTATATTTCATTCTATAAAAACTGCCAAAAAACCTTTTTCGCAACCCATAACCCGTCATCCGTAAACTTAAATAATTATGCAAAAAACTATTTGTACTATTTTGGTAATGAGTATTGTAAATATTTTACTTGCTCAAAATTTGAATGTTGAATTATTTGATGTAGCCAATCGTGGAGATACGCGATATTCCGGCTCGTGGACTTATGTAGGGGCAGACGGGGCAGAGTACGCACTCGTAGGGGCGCGAACAGGCTTGGCGGCATATAGCATTGATAATGCGCCGATTACGGAGGTGGGTTTTGTACCCGGTCCCGGCTCCAATTGGCGGGAAATAACGGTCGTAAAAGACCATGCCTATGTGACCACAGAAGGCACAGGGGCAGGGCAGGGACTGCAAGTAATCAGCCTTGAATATCTACCGGACAGTCTGCATTTGGTACGTACTTATCAGGATATGTTTTCCCGCGCACATATCATTCAGAGTGATGTGTACCATCCTGACTCTAGCTACATTTATGTGAATGGTGCGACTTCGAGTGATATTCCCGAACCCGATGGTGTTATTATTTTTGATGTATCGAATCCGGCTGATATTCAGGCAGTTGGGGGTTATCATCCATATTATATTCACGATTGTCATGTACGGGGCGATAGGTTGTATGCTTCCGCTATTTTTGAAGGAACATTGGATATTGTAGATATTTCTGACAAGTCGAATCCGCAACTTTTGAAGCGCATTAGTTACGCAAATGCCTTTACACATAGTTCGTGGACTTCTAGCGATAATCGCTACCTCTATGTGTGCGATGAGACGGATGGTTTGCCTATGCGAACTTTCGATATTTCGGATTTGGATAATATTACAGAAATCGTTCAGGCTCAATATACTGCCAACTCCGCCGCACTTGTACACAATCCCTATGTGCGCGGTGATTTTTTGTTTGCTGCACACAATACGGAAGGCTTGCGTGCTTTGGATGTCAGCCGCCCTGATGTGCCTGTGGAGGTGGGTTTTTATGATACTTTTTCGGGGGCGAGTGGCGGTTTTAGTGGTTTGTGGTCGGCTTGTCCTTTTCTGCCATCGGGCAAAATCATAGGTGGTGACCGCACGAAAGGTTTGTATGTTTGGCAATTCAATGATGCAGAAGCGGGGCATATTTTTGGCATAGTGCGCGATTCGCTTTCGGGCGAAGCACTTTTTGCAGCTTCGGTGACGCTAAACAATACGATTGAAACGGATTTTGAGGGAAAATATGCCACCGGAGCTTTGCCCGGCAGCTATTCCATGACTTTTGAACGGGCAGGATATAATACCAAAATTGTAGATAATATTGAACTGCAAGCCAATGACAGCCTGTGGGTCGAAGTAGCACTTTCGCCTCTAGATGTGAGCGTAAATGAGGCTTTGTATACAGATTTGATTGAGGTTTTTCCCAATCCATTTCAGGATAGAATTACGGTGGATGTCTCCAAATTGCCTGTACGTGCCGAGCGATTTGTGCTTTATCATTTAAATGGAAAAATAATCAAAGAATTTGTTCTAAATAATTCATTATTAAATAATTATAATGTAAACCAATTGGGCGCGGGTATTTATTTTTATGAAATTTTAAATGAAAATAATGAAATAATTGGGAATGGGAAATTAGTAGGGAGTGGCGAGTGAGGAGTGGCGAGTATCGGGTATCGAGTCACACAAAAAATAGCTTGTCACTCGCTAGTCACAAAAGGCAATTCTCCGGTATATTTCATCATTTGGAGGGCGGCATTGAGTTGATGGAAATGTGGCGCATCAGAGTCGTCAAATTCAGATAGAATGAAGCCTGTTGTTGTGAGCATATTTTTATTTTACAAAAAAATTGAACGGTATGGAATGAGTTGCTTATATTCGTCATTGTAAAATAAAAAATGATTGTTTATATTATGAAAAAAATACTCATATTCTTTTGTTGTTTATGCCCCATGCTTGTGGTCGCACAAGAAGATGAAGATGCGTTCAAAATTCGCGAAATCTACGATATATCCCTCATACAAGGCGATGCTTACGAAACACTCGAACACCTCTGCACAAAAGTCGGCGGCAGACTCAGTGGCTCGCCGGGTGCGGCGGCTGCGGTAGATTACGGCAAAGCCAAATTTGAAACGATGGGCTTTGATTCGGTGTGGTTGCAGCCTTGTATGGTTCCGCATTGGGAACGCGGCGATAAGGAAGTCGTGAAAATCGTGGCTTCACAAACGCTTGGTACACAGTCGCTTAATGCAGTTGCTTTGGGCGGTTCGGGGAGTTCGGGCAAATTGGGCGTGGCAGGCGAGGTCATCGAAGTCAAGAGTATTGACGAACTCAAAGCACTCGGTGCGGCAAGTGTACGCGGCAAAATTGTGTTTTATAATCGCCCCTTAGACCCTTTGCAGGTGAGTACATTTGCGGCATACGGCGGCGCGGTAGACCAACGTGTATATGGTCCGGCAGCCGCTATGGAACTCGGTGCAGTAGCTACCCTTGTACGCTCTATGACTACCAAATTGGACGATGTGCCGCACAGTGGCGTGACTTATTTTGAGGACAGAAGCAAGGCGATTCCTGCCGTAGCGATTAGTACGAAAGATGCCGAACTGCTCAGTACTTTATTGGAAAAAGAAGCTGTGCGCGTATATGTAAAAACAGACTGCCAATGGATGCCCGACAAGCTCTCTTACAATGTAGTGGGAGAGATAAAAGGCAGCCGATTTCCCGATGAAATTATCCTCGTAGGCGGACACCTCGACTCATGGGATTTGAACCAAGGCGCACACGACGACGGGGCAGGCTGTACGCAGGCTTTGGATGTTATAAATACGTTTAACAAACTGAATATCAAGCCACAACGCACACTACGATGTGTATGGTTTATGAATGAAGAAAACGGTCAGGAAGGCGCGAAAGCCTACGCCAATTGGTCGAATGACAGAGGCGAAAAACACATCGCAGCCATCGAATCGGATAGGGGAGGATTTACGCCACGCGGTTTCACCACAGAGGCAGACGAATCGGTGTATAAAACACACATTAAAAAGGCAAAAGAATGGGACAAATTGCTTTCGCCCTACGGTATTGTGATAAAACCAAGCGGCGGTAGCGGGGCAGATGTGACGCGACTCAAGCCGCAGATGGGTTTGCTATTTGGTTTGCAGCCGGATTCGCAGCGATATTTTGATTATCACCATGCGCCAAATGATACTTTTGATGCGGTCAATAAACGCGAATTGGAACTTGGTGCGGCAGCAATGTCTTCATTGGTGTATTTGTTGGATAGATATGGGATGTAAGGGAACCAAGACATCCGTAGAGAAAATTTATGAATTTTCTCTACGGATGTTCCTATTGCTTACTTCCTTCTCTCTCCTTTTTTCTCTTTTTTATTTACATCCATTAGCAAAAAGGCAACTTTGTCTTTGTTGGGTTTGCGCTTGGCTGCTGTCTCTTTTTTATTGCGCCATTTTTCTGCGCGAGGGTCGTCGCCAAATTCTTCTATGACTTCACCAAAATAATCTTCCTTAATATCAGTCATATCTGATTCCCACTGCGTTCTTTTACCTTCAATTTCGCTATACAAAGCTGTGATTTGAGCATCGTATTTCTCGGCGAGAGCTTGTGCTGCCTCGTATTTTTCGGCGTATTTATCTTTTACAGCTTTGATTTGAGTATGTGCTGCGCTGCCTTTGCGTTTGCCACTTGCTGCATCGGTGCGAGTATCTTTGTACTTGTCTTTTACGGCTTTGATTTCCTTTTTGGCAGCTTTCATTGCTACACGCAATTCTTTGATTTCAGCTTGGTCGGCAGCACTGATTTGTGGTTCGAGTTTTTTGCGTTGCTCTAAGAGTACGGGCTTGATATTCTTATCTTTATAGGTCTTCATCTCACCTTTCATTCCCTCTTTATCCACGTTTTTTACTTTTTCTTGAAATGCCTTTCTACTTGCTTCGCGCTCGGCTTTGTGTGCGTCCAATTTCGCAATTTGGTCGGCAGTCAATATCTTTTTAAACTCGGCTTCTTGCTCGGCGCGGAGTTGCTTTGTTTTTTCGCGTGCTACCTCTCTATTCGTCTCTTGGTCTCTGATGGCATCAAATTTCGGACGATAGGCTTCGGCGATGCTTTTTGCCTTTGCTTCTTGTTCGGCTGTAAGGTCAAGGACTTGCATCATGCCCGGACCACGCTTTCCTTTATGGGCTTTGTCGCCGCGTTGTGCAAATGTGGGGATGGTCATTAAAACTGCCGCAAATAAGGCGACTAAAAATTTTATACTTCTCATTTTAATTTAATTTTATTTAAAAAATGTTTTATACGTGGTTTTCTCTTTTTGTGTGAATCTCGACTGTCGTGATGTACGATTATTTGGACGTTGAGCCAATAAAAAGGTTTAATTTGAATGTTGAAAATCTGCAAACAAGAAATTTTTTTACTTTTTTTGGTTGTTATAAAAATTTGATTATCAGTATTTTATATAAAAGTTTGTATTTTTTTTCAATTCTAATGGAACTAATTTTAATTTCAAATCATTGTTTAGGGCGTACTTAAAATCGAAATTATATTTCATTATCACAATGACATACACGACACAACATATCACCATTCACCATGCCTTCTTTGCAATCAAAGAAGGGCATCAACCGAGTCCCTGTGACCCCGGACGTGGTGGTATGGTGCATACGGTCACGGTTGCCCGTCAAGGCAATCATCCATTCTAACAACTCGTTAAATTTTTCGTAGTTGTTGGAAAGCAGCTACGAAAAATTCTTCCTCTTTTTCATCTTCATTTTTCGTAGGCTGCTAGGGTTTCAAATCCCATCCCGATAAAACTATCGTGGACAAAATCCAAAATCCAACAAATAGGACGCAGAAAGTATATTTGAATTGGAATTTGGTACTTGGGTTTTGGGATTTATCCATAAAAATGGGAGTACATGTCCAAGGCAGGCGATGTTGCTTTGCAAGCAACGTGTGATGGGTTCGATTCCCATAACTTCCACCATCTAGGCGCGGTCTAACTGTGGACACTACATTAAAGTAGGAGGATTGAGTGCAAATCCTACCGCCTGGACTTAAAAATCACGTAGTTCAATTGGATAGAACAGGAGGCTACGAACCTCCAGATCGGGGTTCGATTCCCTGCGTGATTACACCAATTCAAGTTGAAAGCAGTTTGAAATTTATCTAGGCGTAGCTTAACGGGAGAGCACTACACTTGGACTGTAGTGGGTGTTGGTTCGACTCCAACCGCTTAGACTAGAGGATATAATGAGTAGATGAGTAAATGACAAAATGAGTAAATATTATTCTTCCAAAATCT
>CALCMV010000152.1 GCA_937967535.1 uncultured Saprospiraceae bacterium | reverse complement strand
CAGAAGGGCAGACAGACTCGAAAATATTAAAGAAGATTTTGAAAATCAGTATAATACAAACATAAAAACACTCGTATTTGATGTGCGCGACCACAATGCCGTCACCACTGCCGCCAAGCAACTCACCGACGAATGGCAAGATATTGACATCCTCATCAATAATGCCGGACTTGCACTCGGACGCAGCTCTATCCACGAAGGCAATCTCGAAGATTGGGAAACGATGATTGATACCAATGTGAAGGGTTTGCTCTATATGACACGCGCCATCGCGCCGCATATGGTGAAGCGCGGCAGAGGGCATATTGTCAATATCAGTTCGATTTCCGGCAAGGAAGTGTATCCGGGCGGCGCAGTCTATTGCGCGACCAAACACGCCGTAGATGCCATCACGCGCGGCGCACGTATGGACTTGGTGAAGCATGGAATTCGGGTGAGTTCTATCTCGCCGGGGCATGTGCTGACCGAGTTTGCAGATGTGCGATACAAGGGCAACCAAGACCGCGTGGAGGAAGGTTATGCCGGATTCGACCCGCTGAAAGCTGATGACATTGCAGATGTGGTGTATTATGTAGCGACCCGCCCGGAAAGCGTGAATATTCAGGATGTGTATATGTTTTCTAAGCAACAGGCTTCGGCTATGGTGGTGGATAGGAGTGGGAAGAAAATGTAAAAAATGGCAGATTATTTTCACAACATTGCGATAAAGCTTAAGAAACCTTACACAAAGAATGACTTGATAATTCTCATAGAAAACTCCTTTGTCCAGTTAGAAATATTTAAAAACTTTAATAGTTTCGCTATTTTACGGGAGGGTAATTATCCTCTGTTGCGAATGGAATCTGATATTGGTAACGCCTTAGTTCTCTACCTTGATGTGCAGGATAATTATGTGGGTATTTCCAGTGTATCAAAAAAATCAGAGGAAATATTTATAGGGAATTTTAAGAAAATAGTTGAATGGTTTTATAAAAATTTGCCTGAAGTTCAGTTGGCTGTTGGTTTATTTGATAGCCCGTATGCCGAGTATCATGATTCAAAGGAATTGTTTGAAGTTGTTGAAAAACAACTAGTTGAAGAATTTGACGAGTACGGTATTTTTGTTGTTTTCTCGGAAAAATATAAACACAATATAAGTTAATCACTGTTTACTCAATTAAATGCCCTCATTGTGAAAATCGTAAAAGTCAAAAAAAGAAATAAGAAAAAAGAGCCTCAAATGACAAAAAAAGATAAGAAGATAGTCTTTGTTATATCCAGTATAATGATATTCATGATTGTCTTTGGTGCCGTTCGTCCACGGTATCTTAAAAATTATTATACAGGAAATGGAGGTTTTGCCACTGCAACAGCATTTTGTGATAAAGTCGGGTACAAAAACACCAAACAAAGTTCACTACCTGTTAGCTTCCATTTTTATGTGGAGGGAGAAAAAATCGCGATTAGAGGAAAAACCGTTCCTTATAGTGAACCTTACATTAGCTTGCAAAAAGGCGATACGCTTATAATTTCGTATGCTGTTTTAAATCCGCGTTTTTGTGATGTTTTGAAGGTGAAAAAGTGAATGAAAATAGATATATTTTAGCTCCTCAAAAACGGCACTACGCTAAAATTCGCACATACACCAAAGTTATTCGCTCATTTATTTTTAACTTAAACTCCCCCAAAAACTACACTTTAAGTTAAAAATAACTTATTTTTGACTTAAACTCACTTCAAAAGCATACTTTAAGTTAAAAATAATAACATGAAACAATTCGTCGGACGACAACGCGAGCAACAAATTTTCAAAAAACTGCTGAAAAGTGGTCAATCTGAATTTGTGGCGGTGTATGGCAGGAGGCGGGTCGGGAAAACAGAATTGGTGCGACAAGTCTTTGATAATCAATTCACTTTTCAAATGACGGCGATTGCCAATGTGACCAAAGCGCAGCAACTCGTCAATTTTTACACCACTTTACAAGAACATCAAAACGAAAAAACCTTAGATAGCGTTCCCAAAAACTGGTTTTTAGCCTTCCGTCAATTGATTGATTTTCTGAAAGCCTCAAAAGACCCGCAAAAAGTCGTGTTTTTGGACGAATTGCCTTGGTTTGATAATCAAAAATCTGATTTTATTCCTGCTTTAGAGCATTTTTGGAACAGTTGGGCGGCGGCGAGAGATGATATTATTTTGGTGGTTTGCGGTTCGGCGGCTTCATGGATAATCAACAAACTCATCAACCACAAAGGCGGCTTGCACAATCGCATCACCGAGCGCATCCGTTTAGCTCCTTTTACCCTCCGCGAAGCAGCGCAATTATTGAAGTTGAAAAACCCTGCATTGACTCATTACCAAATCATACAATTATATATGGTCATGGGCGGTATTCCTTTTTACCTCAATCGGGTATCGCAAGGGTACAGCGTGATGCAGAATATTGAGCAAATCGCTTTTGCTGCCGACGGGCTGCTTCGTTTGGAATTTGATAATCTTTTTCGCGCCCTGTTTTCAAAGTCAGAAAGACACATCGCGGTAGTACGGGCAATGGCTCAAAAAACAAAAGGTTTGACACGCAGCGAAATCATCAAACACGCAAAAATCAGCAATAGCGGTACGCTCACTGCTATCTTAGATGAGTTGGAAAAAAGCGGTTTCATTCGTCGTTATAATCCATTTAACAAAAAGAAAAAGAACAGTTTATATCAGTTGGTAGATTTTTATACCTTATTTTATCTACGCTTTATCGAAGGCTCTGACCCCGGCGATTTGTACAATTGGAGCAATGCCACTGACACACCCGCTTATCGGACTTGGAGTGGCTATGCCTTTGAGCAAATTTGCCTATATCACATCCAACAAATCAAAGATGCTTTGGGTATCAGAGGGCTTATCAGTCATACTTTTTCGTGGAAAAGTCAAGACGCGAAAGAGGGCGCACAGATTGATTTAATCATTGACCGCAGAGACCAAGTTATCAATTTGTGTGAAGTCAAATTCTCTACCGAACCCTACATCATTACCAAATCTTATGCGCGACAATTGCGCCAAAAAATAGGCGTTTTTCGGTCTGAAACAGGCACTAAAAAAGCTATTTTTCTGACCATGATTACGACCTACGGAGTGTATGAAAATGAACATTCAAAAGGATTGGTTCAGAATGATTTGGATATGGAAATTTTGTTTACCTAACACGAACATTGCTGTCCGTTAAAGTTAAATGCTTGAGCATCAACTGTCTAACTTGCTCTTCGACTTTCGGCACATCCTCCAACCCCATCCCCACCGTCTCAATCGGCTTATCAAAATAACAATCCACCACACCCGGCGAAAGGTCTAATTTTTTACGCGGATTATTCAATTTTCCCGGATTCACCAAAGTCAAAACAAGTAGCGGTTTTTGTGTTTCGATAGCAAGGCGGAATGCGCCATCATAAAATTTTTGTAATGGTTCATCCATCTGATTACGAGTGCCTTCCGGTGCGATAAATACCGAAAAATTCTCTGCCAATGCCGCTTTCATATTCTCAAAACTCTCCTTGCGGGAAGCCGCATTTTTACGGTCTACCACCACACAAAACCACCGCACGATATAGCCAAATAAAGGCAATTTCGTCAATTCTTTTTTAGCTAAAAACTTAAATAAAAACGGCGAGGCAATCGCACAACACAAAATATCAAGCATTGCCTGATGATTGGCGACTAAGATGTAATTTTGCTGATTATCAACGAGTTCGCGCCCATGTACACGCAGACGTATGAGCATCAAGCCCAAGACAATCCGCGACACCACTTTATGACTACACCATATCAACGGACGCACCGCCCGTTTGCCCAATACCAAAAAAATGAGAAGATAAAACGGAAAGAAAACAGCAACGGTCAGAAAGAAAAACGTTGCTCCGAAAATGAACCACAACTTTCGCATAAGTAAGTTCAAATACAAGTATCAAGCGCAAGTTCAAATTCAATATTAAGTAGGATTTGGCGTAGCCAAATCTCGTAGCTTGAACTTGAACTTGACACTTGCGCTTGAACTTGCTCTAACAAAGCACCTCATCACCCTTCATCACTGTCAATTGCTCTGCATTATCCTTCAAAATCTCGCTCCAAGCCGTTGTTTTCGGCAATTCATATTTGTAATAAAATTTGAGTGAGAGTATTTTGCCTTCCAACATTTTCAAGCGGTCGCCTTGTGGATTTTCAGTTAATAAGGCACGTTTTGCGGCATTGGCTTGTTTGAGCCATTGCCATGCCATGATATTTGTGCTGAACAATTCCATGTACATATTCGCATCGGCGAGGAAACCTTCTGTATCGCCTTGCATCGCCATGCCGACGAGGTGTTGCGTGACTTCCTGAAGGTTTTGTCCCTCTTGCATTAAGCGTTTGGCGTAAGGTTTGAGGTCATCATAATTCATCGCCTCTTGCACTTCTTTTTGCACCTCTGCGGCGAGTAGCATCAAGGCTTTTCCATTCGCTGCCGTCACTTTTCTACCGAGCAAATCCATTGACTGAATCCCCGTCGTACCTTCATATAAAGGACAAATACGAATATCACGATACAATTGTTCCAAAGGAAAATCCTTACAGAAACCATAACCGCCAAATATCTGCAAACCATTACTCACCGCCCTTGCGCCATCCTCCGAAGGATAGGTCTTCGCAATTGGTGTCAGCAATTCCAAAAACAAATCTAAATCTTCTTTTTCTGCCTCATCCTCAGTGAGTTGCATACGGTCATGCAGCATCGTACATTCCATCAACAAGCTCAATGAACCCTCCATTATCGCCTTTTGCAACATCAGCATACGACGCACATCTGCATGTTCGATAATCAGGCTTTGTGGCTTACTCAGGTCGCGGTCGGTGATTCTGCGCCCTTGTGGACGTTCATTCGCATATTGCAAGGAAGCATAATACGCCGCCGAAGCAATCGAAGCACCCGTCATGCCCACACTGATACGCGCGCCGTTCATCATCTGAAACATATGTCGCAAACCGCGATTCGCCGTACCTACGAGCCAACCATGACAATCATCTTTTTCACCCATTATAAGGTGTGAAGTTGCGTAACCACACTGCCCCATTTTGCTGAATGCACCTGCTGTTGTCACGTCATTTGGCGTGAGACTGCCATCGTCATTTACGCGATGTTTGGGTACGATAAACAAGGAAATTCCCTTCGACCCCGCAGGCGCACCTTCGATACGTGCGAGCATCAGGTGAATCACATTTTCTATGCCCGAATAATCGCCCGATGAGATAAATATTTTCTGTCCTTTGATGCGATATGAGCCATCGTCCATCGGCTTCGCCGAAGTCGTCAAATCTGATAGCGAACTACCTGCCTGTGGTTCGGTCAATGCCATCGTACCTTGCCAATCGCCCGAAAACATCTTAGGGACATATTTATCTTGCTGCTCTTTCGTTCCAAATGAGTAAATCAACTTCGCCGCACCACCTGTCAGTCCGGTATATCCGACCATTGAATTATTCGCCGCGCC
>CALCMV010000151.1 GCA_937967535.1 uncultured Saprospiraceae bacterium | reverse complement strand
CATTCAATTAATTTTAAATTTGAATTAATCAGATGTCACCAAGATTAATTTCAATATTATTTTTCAAAAATAAATTTAAATGTATAAAAATTTGATTATCAATTAATTATAAATAATTTATTTTTTATAAAATAATAATTTCAAATGTTTTTTTCTCAATTCAAAATCCCCGAAACGCAAGTAATTTCTTTCACTATGTGAAAGACCTTCGGTATTCTTCAAAAGAATAACGTAATTTTATTTTATCATCCGAGTTGAATTTCCAACTCAAAGGATGTCAACATATTTCGGGCGTGGACAAATCATTAACTATTAATCATTAACCATTACCTCTTTATAATTTCTAAATAAAAACCAACCCAACAAACAAAAAGCAAAAGCAGCGATAGCCGTCAGACGTACCCCCCAATCATTATCCACGCTTTTACCAAAATTTAATAAAGTCGGAAAAATCAGAATCGCGAGTGATACGCCAAGTTTCATCATAAATGTGCGGAAACCAAAATACATCGCGGCTTGCGAGTCGCCGTTCTCGTCAGTTTGAAGATTGACTTCATCAGCGATAATCGCAGTAGGAATAATACCAAAAATCGCCAAAGGAAAGGCTGCTAAAACAATGACCATAATCAATTGTAGCTTCGGAGGCAAGGGGAGATTTCCAAGAAAAAAAGTAAGTGAAAATGTAGCAGCAAATAAAAGAAAACCCAAATTAATGAGTCGCTTTTTTCCGAAATGAGCTACCGCAAAATTAATCGGAATATATAGCAAAAAACTCAAAGCAAAAGCCCCTATACCAAACCAACTCGCTTTATCTTTTCCCAATCCCAATAAAATTGTCGTATAATAAATAACGCCTGTTTGAATAATTGTCACTGATACCCAATACGTTAAATCCGAAAAAACGAAGTATCGAAAATTTTTGTTTTCCCAAACGATACGCCCCGCCTCCGCAAAGCCTACTGCCGAATTACTTTGTTTGGTATAGCGATTTTCATCCAAAAAAAATACAGGAATCAGCATACACAGCAATGCAATCGCCGCCAATATCATTATCGAAGTCTGAAAAGCCTCTGCGGAAGCCATCCCCGTCCCTTCAAAATATGCCTGCATCGCATACGCCATTCCACCTAATACAAAACCAAGCGCAAACGTCACCGAAATCAAGGTACTAATCAACATCCTATCTTTCGGATGATGCCCCAACTCACCTATCAAAGCATTGTAGGGTACAACATAAAACGTAAAAAAGAAGAAAAACAAAGCACACATCAATATCAGCCAGATGGTATTCAGCGTCATATCTGTACCGCCAATTGGATAAAATACCAATACAGAAAATATCGCAAAAGGCAAGGCACCAATTGCCATAAAACGCTTGCGCTTACCAAATTTACTTGTTGATTTGTCAGATAAATTGGCAATAAACGGGTCGGTAAACGCATCAAATATTCGTCCACCAAAACCAATAAAGCCAATGATAGTCAGTCCTAAAAATATATTACCTTGAAATATGTAATCAGGAAAATCAGTTTTGCCGTCTTCCGGTGGCATATAAAAATAAATCAACAAATTTATCACCCCAAAACTCGCCAATGACCAACCTAATTGACCAATAGCAAAAATAATTTTCGCAGAAAGCGGCGGACGTTCTACCGTATTTCCTTGATTCGCTGAATCGTGATTCGTTAATTCCTCATGTAGTTGCATAGAAAACGAAAGTAAGATTTTTTAAAGGTATTATACAACAAGTTACCCAAATTCAGCGTACTAATAGCCGACAAAAAGTATATTTGCACCCAAGAGATGAGAGGAGAGACGAGAGAGATGAGAGGAGAGATAAGAGATTACTTCGGGTAAATACAAAAACGCGGTGTCAAAACAACGACACAACGACACAACAATACAACAACACTCCAACACCACAACACATCATAAATGAAGAAATTTTTGATATTAGGAATGGTGCTATTGCTTGCGGTAGCGACTAATGCCCAAGACCATCACTTATCCCAATTTTACGCCGCACCTTTGACGCTCAATCCTGCGCTAACCGGTTCTATGTCAGGCAAATATCGCGCTACGGCGCAATATCGCAATCAATGGCAAACCGTCATGGATAATTCTTTTAAAACCATTCAGGCGAGTTTTGATATTCGTACCAAAATCGGCAATAGCTTCACAGACGGGCTTGGTTTTGGGATGTATTTTTTCAGCGATAAAGGTGGTGCTACGAGCCTTAGTACCAACCAACTCGCAGTATCGGCAGCCTATCACAAAGGTTTGGGTTTGCGAAAAAAACGCTTTCTAAGTGCAGGATTTAATCTCGGAGTCGCACAAAGAAATATCAACTTTAACGACCTCACTTTTGGCGACCAATTTGACGGTACAGAAGGCTACAACCTGCTAACAGGCGAAGACCTTCCCACAAATAATCGCTCTTATGCCGACATTAGCGCGGGCATCAATTACACCTATTTGCCGCGTGATAATTATGCCTTCAATTGGGGTGCAAGTATCTTTCACGCCAATGCCCCCAATGTAGCACTCGACGAAGACCTCACCAATCGCCTCCCACCACGATTTACCGTTTATGCAAGCGGTGAATTTCCTCTAAATGACCGCATTAACCTCCTTCCACGCGCCCTCGTATACATACAAGGCAATCAACTCGAAGCCAATATTGGTACAAACCTCAAATTCCACTTGGGCTACGATACGGCTTTCCACTTGGGCGGCTGGCTACGTCCGGTCACAGATACACAGAGTACAGTGGCTTTGGATGCTTTTGTATTTTTGGTCGGCTTCGAGACGGAGACTTTTATCATCGGTTTGAGTTCGGATGCCAACCTTTCCACCTTGATACCTTCGAGTAGCGGATTTGGCGGCTTCGAATTGTCTCTGACATACATCGGGCGCGACGATAGCGATACAGCGATGTGTCCTACTTTTTGATGTACTAAGCTCCACAGTCCACCGCCACGAACCATTACAGCTATGAAACACACACTGCAATTTCTGTTTTTAGCTTCTGTCGTTATGTTGAGTTCCTGTACTACAACATATACCACAACCTATTATATAGTACGCCATGCCGAAAAAGCAGATAGCACACGCGACACGCAGCTATCGGTAAAAGGTCATATACGGGCGGAGGCATTGCGTGATGCCTTGATAAGTGAAAATATCACAAAGATTTTCGTTACCAATTACCGACGTACCCAACAAACCGCCGAACCACTCGCCACCAAGTCAGGCATTGCACCTACTGAAGTTTTTGCGAATCAAACTACGGAATTGGTACAACAATTAAAAGCCATTAAAGGTGGAAATGTCCTTATTGTAGGTCATAGTAATACCGTTCCCGAAATTATAGATAAATTAATGGAAAACCCTCAAAATGTAACGATTGCAGAGAAAGATTTTGACAATTTATTCAAAGTGAAAATTACAAAAGGCAATGAAATTGTAAGGGATTTTATTAAATTGACCTATGGTGTATCTAGGCAGTAGAATGAGTTCATGGTTTTGAGTTCATAGTTCATAGTTCATAGTTTTTATAATTCAAAATTATCAAACACACACTGAAATAGACGTATTTTTTTATTATTTTTAAATTAATTTTATAAAATATTAATAAATATAAAACACCGTAATGACTGCTTTAGCTGTCAAGGGGGTTAGAAAAATATTTGTATATTATTGTTTTTGAGTTAATTAAAAATTAAAATAATAATACAATTGACAGCTAAACAGGCTGACCGCGAACTCGTAAAGGCGATTTTAATCGCCAAATGTGGCGTAATTTATATTTACAATTAGCTAAAAATAAGAATTTTACAAATTAAACTTATTACTTACGTGGCGAATAAATTCGCCTTTACGGTATTTGCGTTTCTGCTTCTATCAAAATCAACAATGCAAAAAGAAATCCATAAGCACCTTTCCCGCGACCCGATTCTGAAGCCTATTCTCTCCGACAATATCCCACCACACAGAGGCGCAGAAGCCGACCTCTTCAACGACCTCATACGTTCCATTACAGGTCAACAACTCTCCGTCAAAGCAGCCGCCACCATTTACGGACGTTTTCTTGATTTGTATGAAAATAAACCCACGCCCGAAAGCGTACTCGCCACCCCGCATGATACACTTCGCAGCGTAGGATTCTCCAATCAAAAAGCCAAATACGCGCATAATGTCGCCCAATATTTCAAAGAAAATCCACTCACCAAAAAACAATACGAGCAAATGACGGATGATGAACTCATCGCACAACTCACTGAAATAAAAGGTGTTGGAGAATGGACGGTGCAGATGATACTCATGTTTTCATTGGGCAGACCTGATGTATTTCCGGTCGGTGATTTGGGTATCAAAAATGCAATGGTCAAACACTACAATTTAGACGAAAATGATAAAAAAGCCCTCAAAAAACAAATGAAAGAAATCGCCGAAGCATGGAAACCCTACCGTTCCTATGCTTGTTACTTTTTGTGGGATTCACTCACGTAGCACGGTGCTTCCAGCCCGTGTTTCGCGTATATATAGTGCGTTCTTATCGCAAACACGGGCTGGAAGCACCGTGCTACGTGCCGCTATATTTTAAAATGAAAAAATTATTCAAATTACTATTGATTTTTATATTTGAAAAAACGGGTATAGATGGCATCCGTTTTTTCAAAAAAATATCTAGTACAGGCGATTTTATAGGTACAATCAAGCGTGTAAAGCAAATTGAATTATTAGAAATTTATAGGCGACAAAACATTGATAATCAGGGCAAAAAGCCGAATTTCGCAAATATTTCTTTCCGAAATTTCTCTCAAAATGGGGAAGATGGAATAATATTGTATATTTTTGCAGCCATTGGTTTTACGAACCGAAAAGTGATTGAGATAGGATGTGGCAATGGAGTGGAGTGTAATTCCGCAAATTTGCTGATACATCACGACTTTGAAGGCTTGTTGATAGATATTGCCCCATTAAATATCCGATACGGCAGAGAATACTACCGCCGACATAGAGATGTGCGAACACACCAACCCATCTTCATGTCTGCGCTCGTTACAGCAGAAAATATCAACAACCTTATCCAACAAAATAATTTTCAGGGAGCAATAGATTTGCTTTCAATTGATATAGACGGAATGGATTATTGGGTGTGGAAGGCGATTGAGGCAGTTTCGCCGCGCGTTGTAGTGGCTGAATGTAACAATCTGTGGGAACCGGAAGCGGCGGTCACGATTCCATACGACCCGAATTTTGTGTCGGATGCGCCCGAATATTACGCCGGAGCATCGCTGGCAGCTTTGAATAAATTGGCACGGGAAAAAGGCTATCGCCTAATCGGTGCAAACCGCTACGGTTTTAATGCTTTCTTTTTGAGAAATGACATTGATGAGGCACAACAATACTTCCCCGAAGTTACTCCCGCCGAGTGCCAAACCCATCCGTACTGCGAATACGCACGTACCGTCAAAAAAGAAAAAATTGCCCACAGAAAATGGATGAATATTTAAGTGAAATGTTCTAACAAGAAGTCAGCACATTTCATCGTCAGAGGTCAAAAATATTTTACGCGATGTATAGAAAATTCATGAATTTTCTATACATCGCCAAATTCATCTGACCTCTTGCATTTTTTTCACTCAATCACAATACATGAGTCTGAGGAATTTTATCATCAAATCAGTATTACTACGAAAAAAAAGAAAGTGGAACAAACAACTCAAAGGGGAACTTCCCTCTGTGGAAGCTTTGCGTAGTTGGATGGATAAGAATACTGCGCGATTCGAAATGCCGGAGGGGATTAACGTCAAAAAACTCAACGTAGAGGGTATCGAAACCGAATGGATGATACCGCCCGATGCTCACGCCAATGAGATTATCTTCTACCTACATGGTGGCGGTTATGTAATGGGAGGCATCAAAAATTATCGTGCTTTTGTTGCTAAACTCGCTCTCGAAACAGGCTCTAAAGTGCTGATAATCAACTACTCACTTGCGCCCGAAAATCCCTACCCTGCCGCACTCGAAGATTCGCTAAAAATCTACCAATGGCTCAATGAAAATGGCTACCGTAGCGTCAGTATCGTACTTGCCGGAGATTCCGCAGGAGGCGGTTTGGTGCTTTCTACTATGCTCGCAGCGCGAGATAGAGGTATCGTTTTGCCCGCCGGCGCAGTCTTACTCTCACCACTCACCGACCTTGCCTGCACCGGTGAATCTTTCTACCCGAATGACAAAAAAGACCCGGTTTTGAGTGCCGACATCCTCGCCGGAATCGGTAAATGGTATGCCGGAGACATCCCCCTAGACGACTCGCGTGTGTCGCCACTTTATGCCGATTTTACACACATGCCTCCGATACTTATACAAGTTGGTACATCCGAAATCCTATTAAATGACTCAACACGACTCGCCTCTCGCGCCAAAGAAGCCGGAGTAGAAGTCGAACTTGATGTCTGGCAGGGACAAATACACGTCTGGCAATTACTTTGGAAAGAACTCCCCGAAGCGAGAAAAGCGATTGAGAAAATCGGCTCATTCACTCGCCAACGCTTTGGGCAAGGGCGTATTTTGTATCACGAAGTGTGACTTGGTTTATTAAGTTTATAAAGTTCATTAAGATGAATAAATTTTGCTTCGCAAAATTCTACTTTTTATAAACTCAATAAACTAAGCACCAACTCCCCATAGCGCAAGGGCATCGGAAAGCCTTGTACTACTTCATAATCCACATTCCACAAATTATTAATGCGTAAATCAAAACGCAGATTTATTTTCTTAGATAAATGCCAATCATAACTGGCAGAAAGACTGCCTGTTTGGTATGCCGGAAGCTGCGCCGAATTATCGCTTAATGTGAATCGCGTATCCGTCAAGCCATGTTGGTATTCCCATGACCAGCCTTGCCCTAAGTTACTCATTGTGAATGTGTTATTCCATTTGTGTAGCGGAATGTAGGCTAGGCGATTGCCGATATTTTCGGTGTTGGGTGTTTGGTCTGTCGTGTGTGTGAGGGCGTAGCTGTGCGTCCATGTGAGTAGCCAATCGCCTTTTTTCAGGGTCATAGGAACACGCGCTTCCAAGCCTATACTATGTACTCTTTTGACATTGGAAGGTGTCCAAAACCCTGCATCTGTGGGCAGCCATTGGATGCGATTTTGGAGGCGGGTATGGTAGAGTGCAAGATTTGTTTTGATGGAAAAATAATTTTCATTTTCCGAAAAAGGCAGCGCACTACTGCCAAGATTGACTTCCCAGTGATAGGCTTTTTCGGCTTGCAAATCAGGATTTCCACCGGGCTGCCAATAGCGGTCATTAAAAGTCGGATAGTGAATATTTCGACTGTGAATAAAATTCAATTTAAACGGAATATCGAAATGCGGACTTACATTTATAGTGTATAATAATGGTGAAAAATTGCCATCGCGCCATTCTTCACGTAGCAATAATTTTATTTTTATTTTATTAAAAATCAATTCATTATCAGAAAAAATACTGCTCTGTACTTGTCGTTCTCCCGAAGCGTAGCCGGGCGCACGGGCTTTATCCCATGCGAATGTAAAACCCATTTGGGTGCGTATTTGGTCGAATGACTTCCGTAGGCTTGTACGCGCAAAAACACGCTGCGAACGACTTTCTGAAATAATCCCGACACTTTTATCTGTGTAGTCCAGCTTTTCATCTATATATGCCAATGTCATATCATAGATGTCACTTTCCCAAGATACTGCGCTACGCAAAGCCCAGTCTTGTTGACGTGCAGTGGAAAAGGCAAGATTGCGGTCGCTGTCAGTCAGCCAAAGATGAGCATGAAGCGTATTTTTTTTATTCGGACGAAAACCGAAGGACTGCATGAGGTGATATTGTTGAAATTCGGCATTTTGGGCTTTTCTTAGAGGCTGACCTAGGGTGAATCTGTCTCGGTATCTGAAATGATTTTGACTGTTTTGGCTAAAAAATTTGGTGCGCGTGTATTTGTTTTTATTTAAATAATTAAAATTAAATAAAGTAGAAAAATTGCTAATATTTGAAATTTGTTGTGCAATTGTTCCTTTTATAATTTTCTGATTATCAATTAAATGATTATTATTTAAAATTAAATTTCCTCCCAAACCGCCATTGCCTTGCGTATTGGAGGATGCGCCTTGTGTCAGTGTAATTTCGGAAAATAAACCCGTTGGTAAGAGCGAAAAATCTGTTTGCCCCAACATACTGGAATTGAGGGGTATATTTTGCCAATATACTTGCGTATGGCTTGCCCCCATTCCGCGAATATTGGCAGAAGCCGACTGTCCCAAGCCATAATTTTGAATTTGTACGGCAGCATTGTCATTTAATAATTGGGCAATATTTTGGTGTTTATTTTTTAAAATTACGATAGAATCGAAAGTAGTTCTAGTGCCTGTTTTTGATATAGAATTTGTGGTTTTAGCGGTCAATTCGACTTGTGGCAAAAGCAATGTATCGCTTTGTGCAAATATTTGATTATAAGCAAGAAGGGAAAGAAAAAAAATAATTACCAATCGCCGCATAGTCATTTTTTAAGGTGGAATTGCTTGTTTTTCAACGTCACAAAATCTAAAATTTTATTCAAAACTAAACTTAAACGTGTCCGTTAAATTCAAGCAGAAAACAAATTAAAAAGCTTAATGTATTGTAGGTTTGTTGTATTTTGTACAAAAATACGATTTTAAAACTGATTCATAGCCACAGTCCCAACAACTTGTGGCAAATTCACAAAATTTAACATTCATTCACAATACGGAAATACAATGGACATGAGATACAGAGATTTAAGTGTATTTGGTAAAGCAGAGGAAATTGTCGAAATTACGAATGCCATCGTTGCCAGCTTCCGTGAAGATGTGGAAGAGGGCGGCTTAGTTGCCCAACTTATGATGGAAAATGCCCTCCGACTCCCTGCAAAAATCGCCAATGCAGAAGGCGGTGACATTTATTCGCATCGTATGGATAATGCTGTGCTGATAAAACTCGCAGCCAGAGAACTCAATAGCCAAACCTATCTTTGCAAACAACTCGAACTCGCTGACGTAGAGTATCTTAGATTATTGCGTCGGGAGATTGAGCAGTTTCGTCACTTGTTTTTGGATTGGATTGATACTTTTGACCCAAGCAATGACATCGTGGATGAGTGGCACTTTCGGATGACGTAAGTACAATGAGTGAATGAGTGAATGTGTAAATGAGTGAATTTTGAAGGAGTGAATTTTACTCACTTGCGAGTTGTTTTAGTTCTTCTGCGAGTTCTTCTCCGAGATAATTATCTATCACAGCATGTGCGGCATATATCGCGGGTGTGAGTGCAATAGCGATGATGAATTTGTAAATATAATTAACGATACCAACTGCCAGAAATTGGTTGTAAGTCCAAGGTTCTAATCCATTTGTACATTGCGGACATAAGATAAATGCAATATATAAAACCACAAAACTATCAATGAATTGTGATACGAGTGTAGAACCCGTTGCGCGTAGCCACACCTTGCCCTCGCCCGTCATTCGGCGGATGCGATGAAATACGAATACATCAATAATTTGTCCCAATAAAAAAGCTATCACCGAACCAATGATGATGCAAAGTCCCTGCCCGAATACATTGGAGAATGCCGTCTGCATATTGGCTACACCCTTTTCGGCATTAATGCCTATCCACCAATCGGCAGGGGCAGCACCAATGGCAATGTAGACCATAAAAAAAGCGAAAATAATCAAGCCCACCGCCAAATATGAGAGAAAACGCACCCCGCGTTTGCCAAAATATTCATTAATCACATCCGTCATCACAAACACCACAGGCCACAGCAATACGCCTGCGGTAAAACTCAAATTTCCCTCAATACCCAATACTTTCCAGTTGAAAGGCTCGAATCCGAAAGTGCGTTCGAGTGAAAATATCTTGACCCCGATAAATTCTGCTACTAAGGCATTGGTAATGAAAAAACCGCCCAAAATCAAGAAGAGTTGGACGGCTTTATTTTTTATAATATGTTGATTCATAATTATTTAGAAACAACTACTTTCTGCGTGGTCATTTGTTCATCTGCGTATACATTCAGGAAATACACGCCGCTTGGATAATTACTCACATCTAATTGCAAATTACCGATTCCGTAATTTTCTCGCGTTTCTGTATGGATTGTTTTTCCTGTCAAATCCACTAAATTGATATGCAGATTTTCAATCGTTTTATCAAAATTAAAATCCATCGTGAGTAGTTCACTCACCGGATTGGGATAGGCTTGGAAGGCTTCGGGGGCAATAGCATTTTCGGTCGAAACCGTTGTAATATCTACCATCTCAATATCATCAATCAGCATCGCATATTGGTCTGCATCGCTATAACAGTGGAAGCCGATATAAATATCCGTATTGCCATAATCCGGCAAGCTAAGCGTCACATCCTGATAATTATTATTCGGCAAATTAGGATTGTAAGGCTGCACAATATCCTCAAACTCAGCCGTTCCAAGAATATCGTCAGGCGTAGGCGAAGCACTCGCTACCACTCTGAGGTTTTCGGGAAATGTAAATCCGGGGTCATTTCCGGTAGCATACCAAAAACGCAACTCATAATCACGCCCTGTTTGCACACTAAAACATGGTGTAAAAAACCAATCATCTGCTGCCGCCGTATAGCTCCAGGTGTATGCCATACACTCATTGCCTGTGCGTGGTCCCCATTCCGGTTCTACTCCTTGCGAAACGTTCCACTGCTTGTCGTCGCCATTATTATTGAGAACAGACCAACCACCAAAATCATCTCCATTTTCAAAACCCATCACAATCGGTCCTTCCGTCAAATCATGACAACCCTCTCCACCTGTAGGGTCGCAAGCCACCTCTGCATTCTGCAACAATGCATTCCGAAAATTCTCTACCGCATAGCGCATCAGTCCCACCTGATCATTCGTAAACATGAACATACATCGGTCGTCGGTATAATCCATAAAATTCATAAACATATCCTGACTACCACAAGAAGTAGTTGAAGGCGAGCCAAAGACCGGACAGCCACCGGAGTTCGATTCTTGCAATGGCGTATCATTAATTCCATCATCTATACCACAATTTCCATCTCCCCAGATATGGCGCAAACCAAAGTAATGCCCTACCTCATGCGTACAAGTACGTCCTTTATTGTATGGAAAAATAGCTGAGCCGTTGGTACCAAAATAAGTATAACCAACCACTACCCCGTCGCTCGATGCAGGCGTACCCGGCGGCGTAGCATAACCGAGTATCCCTCCGGTGATTTCGCCGGTCCAAATATTGAGATAATTACTTGGATTCCACGGAGATTTACCACCCAAAGCATCTTGTTTGATATTATCCGACGAGATGCTGAAACTACTCACATTTGTAGCTGTACGTGTGATACCTGTGGTCTGATTGCCATTTGGGTCAACCGTAGCTAGGCAAAATTCAATCTCCGCATCTGCCGCCAGATTAGCAAACATACCGGGTACTTGATTTATGTCAGAGTTCATGCCGCGAAAATCCAAATTCAAGACATCCAATTGGCTTTGAATCTGAGCATCCGAAATATTTTCTGATGAATTTTTATGGACCACATGCACCACAACGGGAATGGTATAAACCACACCACTTGATTTATGCTCAGGTTGTGCAGCCACCGCCGCCGCTTCGCTAAATCGGCTATTGACATTTTCTGTAAAATCAGGAAATTTTGCCTGCAAAGCCTCCTGATGCAATACATTACCACATCGAATCAGTTCGTTTTCTTCTTGGGCAAATATATTTATCGCAAATAAACAAGCAATAGAGAATAAGAGAGTTTTCTTCATAATTATGAAATTATAATATTTTCGGATTGTTTGATCATTATAATGTTTTTTGCATTTTTTTTACTCGAACAACCATAATAACTTTTTTACCTTATAACTGGACTTTGGATATTGGGGAATTAGGAAATTTGGTATTAGGTAAATTGCTTTTTATCAAATAATTACAAAATTAAATTAATTAAATACTTTTTTGTTTTAATAAAAACTAAATAACTGATAAATAAATTACTTACGATTGAAAACCTAATTTCCCAGTTACCTAATTTCCAAAATATCCAAAGTCCAGCTTGTAAAATGATAAAAATTATTTTTGTAACAAATTCTAATTTACTAAAAATATGCCGTTTTTAGCGAATTACATGTTTTGCTCCCGACATTGTATAATAATAATACTTAATTTTCACAAAATCAACTTATTCTGATTCATTCAAAATTATTTGAGCATTTCAACATTAAAACATTATACATGTGGCATTTATTTTGTGTAAGAACGTTAAAATCACACGAATTGAAAATCAATAAAGCAGAGTTTTGGCGAGACATCAAAGAAGACCTTTTATCAGGATAAGCAACAGATTTGCTCAACTCTGATAATTAGTAATTTACAGTCCCATACCGATAACTATCGGTATCGGGATATGATTCAATGAATTATAAAAAAAACTATCAACTATGAACTATGAACTATGAACTATCAACTATGAACTAATAGCCTATATTCGTATTTTTGCAAAAATTTCAATGAAAAAAGAAGGTTCTTTGACAATTTTTGCATTTTAGATGAAATTAGAAATTTGCGCTCTATTTTTTCCACCCCCCAACCCCCTCCAAAGGGGGAGAGTCGGTTGATTTTCAAAGTTTTATCTCCCCCTTTGGAGGGGGTTGGGGGGTGGAAAAGCACGAAAGCTAATATTCCGTTATTTTCTTTTTTTGCAAAAATTGTCAAAGAACCAAAAAGAATTGAAAGGATAATGGCGAATTTTCATTTATCTATTCAAAATTAATTTTAATAATGATAAAATTATTTTCAAAACTAATTGTACTTGTATCAGCCGCTTTTTTTTGTGTAAATGTACAAGCAAAAGACGGTCATAAAATCGAAATTAAAATCAAGGATTACGATGCCGAATACTGCTTCCTCACAGGCTATTACGGCAATAAAAAATACATCATCAAAGATACCCTTTTTCGCACCAAAAAAGGCTTGTACGTCATAGAAGGTGATGAGCCTTTGAATACGGGTTTGTATGCGATACTTTTACCGCCCAAAAACCTGCCATTTGAGTTGATGATAAGCAGCGAAAACGACCAGCATTTTAGTATAGAAAGCGATACTAGCAACTTAATTAAAAACCTGAAAATCAAGGGGTCGGATGAAAATTCGGCTTTTTACGATTACCTTCGATTTACAGGTGAAAAACGCCTCGAAATAGATGCGCTTCAAAAAGAAGGTGCAGCCGAAACCGACGAAAAAAAGAAACAAAAAATTACAGATAATGTCTCAACACTAAAGACAGCAATTGACAAATATCAAAACGACTACATCAACCAACACAAAGACTGGCTCAGTGCTTCCATGCTAAAGGCTTCTCTTGAGGTAAAAGTACCCGACCCCGTCGAAGAAATGACCGAAGAAGAGGAATCCAAATACCGCATGTATTATTATCGCAATCACTATTTTGACAATCTTGATTTTTCGGACGACCGACTTTTACGCTCGCCTGTCTACTTCAATAAAATTGACTTTTTTCTCAACAAATTGACCTATCCAATACCCGATTCGCTGAATAATGCAGTGGATTTTATCTTGGAAAAAGCCCGCGCAAATGATAAACTATATCGCTATACGGTATTTGAAATGGTATCGCGTTACGGCAATTCAAAAGTAGTGGGTATGGATGCGGTGTTTGTGCATATTGTAGAAAATTATGTGCAAGGACAAAGCTTCGAGGATATAGATGAAGACAATGTGGCAAAAATCATCAAAACCGCACGCGAGTTCAAGCCACTTTTAATTGGTAAAAAAGCACCCAATATCACTATGCAAACCCTTGACGGTCAAGATATTAAATTATATGATATAGATGCTGACTATACGGTAATGTACATCTGGGACCCCAAGTGCGGACATTGCAAAAAAATGGCGCCAAAGATGGTCGAGTTTTACGAAAATTATAAAGATAAAGGCGTTGAGGTATTTGCCATTTGCACAAAAGATAAAGAGAAAGAACAGTGCATGGAATTTATCGAATCCAAAAACTTCGGTGCATTTACCAATGTATTAGCGATGACGAATCAACAACTATATTATCGCCTTCGTTATCGCGTCAAATCCACGCCAATTATTTATATATTGGATAAAAATAAAAACATTAAAATGAAAAATATCGGTGCAGAACACCTGCCTGATGTCATGGACGCAATTATGAGTGAATGAGTTGACGGATTGTTGGGTTGATGAGTTGTTGAAAAACGATAATTCGTCAACTCAACGACTGTATGTTGTTGGTTTTCATAGTTGTCGTGTTTTACTTTTATGTTGAATCAACTGATTGTGATTTTTTCTAATTTTTTTCTGTCCAAAGTCTAAAATAGGTAGTGTTCGACAAAAGAAACAAAATAACTTGATGACATTTTAATTTAAAACATGCTCATGCACTAAAAACTATGAACTATCAACTATGAACTAAAAAACTATGAACTATGAACCATGCACTAAAAAACTATGAACCATGTAAGCATTTCATATTACAACTCATTCTCCATATTCATCAAAACAGGCTCATTGACAAACACCACTTTGCCACGTTTTGTGCCTTGCCCTTCGAGTATAATTCCCTGCCATTTATCACCACAATCATTTTCGAGTGTTGCGCCATCCAAGACCAATTCTGCGCCTTGTTGTACGGTAATTTGTGCATTTTTAGGCAAGGAAACTCTGCATTTGACGGTCAATTTAGCACCGGATTGGATGGTCAGATGTCCTTCCAAATCCTTCGCGCCTTTCCAAGTCACTTCGTCTTTGATACGGATGTGTTGTTCGGGATTGAGTTTGCACCAAGTGGGTACGAGTAATGCGCGTTGTGTAGAGCCTTTTTTCGCAAAATTGCGTTGCACTCTTCCTATCTGACAGGGCGACCAGGCATTTTGGTGGGTATTGTAATCCATCACATTATTCGACCAACCATCTATACATTCCGGGCGTTTTCGATTTTGTGAGTAGCAATTTTTGTGGTGAGGCGTATCGTCGCAGCCATCGTTGCTACGCCATGTATGGTTCAAGCCCAAGACATGCCCGATTTCGTGATTCAATACGCCATGACAATACCATGCCCCGCGATTGAAAGGCTTCCCGTTGACTTGCGTTGGATTGTTGTGCATATAATAATTGCCCGCTACTTTTATTGCACCCTCTCTCACGAAGGCGATACCTGTCAAAGTCGGGTTGTAAGTCTTTGAAACCACACTATCGGGGTGGTGCGGTGTCATAAAAATATTCAGGACTTTGCCTTTTTGCACAGTATATTTATCTATTACTTCTTTTTTATAATTATTCTTGTTTTTTCCCGTTTTAACAAAATAGTACAAATCATCATCGTCGTGAAAATACACACCATCATCGCCCGGAATATTGGGGTCGCCTGCTATCACATAACGATAATTGATGGGCAATTTGGGCGTATTATTGCCGACAGGCAGGTTCATTTTTTTGTTTTTGATGACGTGTGAATTGGTGTGTCGCAGCCATTCTTTGGCGTATTTTACGCCTTCTGCTTCGCTGAAATTGCCCTTGCCATTGCTGCGACGCATGATGTGAAAATTGACGCGGACGAGTTTGAGTTGATGGTGTTCCGGGTGAGCGGCATCGGGGATGTAATTTGATTGTTCATTGCAAGCAACAGAGGCTTTGGTTGAGAATTTGCCGGATTTAATGGATTTACCGGATTTGGTAGATTTGGCAGGAGTAGAAGGCGACAGTTTTTCGACCTCATTCATGGTCAAAAATTGACGCGCATTACGTGGCGAACAATTTATTATCATACCACAAACAACTATTATCAAAATTAACCCGACTAAATAACGCATTTGTTTTGTTTTATAAATTAAAAAAGAGCAGTAAATTTGCATATTTTTAGACCCCGAACTGAATGATTTGTTACCTTTATTTCTGCAAATAATTATAAATCAATATTTTGCGAAGTTAAAAACAATTTGGACTTTGGACAAAATGGGAATTGGGAAATTAGGTTTAAAATTGTAATTCATTGATAATCAATTGAATGTTTTTTTATTATTAAAATAAAATAGTTTATTAATTTTTTTATGTAAAATTCTAAAAAAGTTATCGGGATTACCGAATTACCCAATTTCCTCCGTCCAAAGTCTAAAACAATAAAACTACAATACCATTAATCAATGTGTTTGTTAATTTTGGCTAATAAAAAATATTTAATTTGTTAGTTTTTTATCAACAAAAAACAAATTTAGGGAACTCGAAATAAATAAGCTACCCAAAATGCGATGTTATTTTTTGCTCAATCAAGGCGCGAAAATGTGAGTTTATCGGGATAAATGACCATTTTTGTAACGCAGAGTGAGCGAAAAAGAACGAGCAGTTTGGGTGG
>CALCMV010000150.1 GCA_937967535.1 uncultured Saprospiraceae bacterium | reverse complement strand
ACTAAGCGACACTTTCAGTTGGTTCTTCTGCATATTTTGCGGAAGCGTTATATGTATTGCTTTTTTAACTTTGGGAGTTATGCTCACTCGTCGGACATTTTCAAAATGTCCGACGAGTATCTTTTTTCCCAAAAGTCAATTAAAGCAAAATCAAGTATCTATTTCGGGTAATTTTTATTTTTTATAACAAATAAATAATAGTCAAATATTATTTCCGTAAAATATGCAGAAGAACCTTTCAGTTTTCATAATTCATTGAAAATGAATTATTTATTTAAACTTAAACTTGTACTTCCACTTACATAGTTTTCACGCATTTCGTCATAATCTCAATAATTTTCGTAAAACTATCTGCTTTCAACGATGCACCGCCAATCAATCCACCATCTACATCGGGCTGACTAAAGAGGGCTTCGGCATTAGCGGGTTTGCAACTGCCGCCGTATAGAATGGTCGTGTTTTCTGCGGTATCTTTATCGTATTTTTTGGCAATGACTTGGCGGAGGGCAGCGTGCATATCCTGCGCTTGTTCGGGCGAAGCTGTGACACCCGTTCCGATAGCCCAAACGGGTTCGTAAGCGATAATTATTTTGGAAAAATCGGCTTTGGAAAGGTGAAAAAGGCTCTCACTCAACTGTGCCTCTACATGCGCCTCATGTGTACCTGCTTCGCGTATATCGAGCAATTCGCCACAGCAAAAAATCGGTGTCAATCCTGCTTCGAGGGCTTTGTCCACCTTTTCAGCGAGCAAGCTATGGTTTTCATTAAAATACTTTCGACGCTCCGAATGTCCAATCAAAACATACTGACAACCAATGTCTTTTAGCATTTCAGGTGCCGTCTCGCCCGTATATGCACCTGATGCCTGCGTATAACAATTTTGTCCGCCAACACCGAAAGTAGTACTGTTTTTCTCCGAAATATAATTCACACAATTTGCCAGATAAGGCAAAGGCGGATGAATCACGACCTTGACTTGTCGGGCTAAATCATGGTTAGAAAGATACTCATTGATGTCATTGGTGAGTTGGATGGCTTGTTGTTGGTTGAGGTTCATTTTCCAGTTTCCGGCAACGATTTTATAGCGCATAGTGAATGAGTGAATTTTGAATGAGTGAATGAATGAATTTTAATGCTACAATGCGTCAATGCTACAATGCGATAATATTTTTCCCTCGTTACTAAATGAACTGGACTTTGGACATTTTGGAAATTAGGTAACTGGGAAATTAGGTTTTCAACCGTAAATAATTGATTATCAGTTATTTATTTTTTATTAAGATAAAAAACTATTCAATTAATTTAATTTTGTAATTATTTGATAAAAAGCAATTTACCTAATACCAAATTTCCTAATTCCCCAATATCCAAAGTCCCGTAAATGAATTAAGAGAAGAAAAATGATTCATTCATTAAAAATATTGTAGCATTATCGCATTTCAGCATTGTCGCATTACTTAGAGGCAAATATATTCTTTTTTACCGAGAAATTTAGGTTGTGTGCCTAAGATGTAGATGTCTAGGAAGGCTTTTGGTCGGGCGAGGTATTCGCGGTAGATAGGGTAATCCCAACGGCGGGGTGAACGGGCATTGTACGCGACCACGTCTACACCATAATGCTTGCCGACGAAGGCTGCACGATAGTTGTGAAAGCGTTGGGAAATGACAGTGATGCGCTCTTGCTGAAAGACTTCTTTGCTGCGTATCACCGAATCCAATGTTCGAAATCCGGCATAGTCCATGGCAATACAACTGTCGGGTACGCCGAGTAGGGTGAGGGCATTATAGATGTCGCGGGGTTCGTTGTAGCTGTGGTGTCCGTTGTCGCCACTGACGAGGAGGCATTTGACTTTTCCGGCTTTGTAGAGTTGGTGTGCCGCCTTGATTCGGTAGGTGAAGTAGGGGTTGGCGTAGCCGCTTGCAAGTCGTTTTGTTGTTCCCAAGACCAAGCCTACGTCGTTGGCAGGAATGTCCGCGATATTGTCGTATAAGCGGTTTTCGTTGGTGAGGATAAGCCAAGCATTTGCCAGTAAAAAAAATGAAATTCCTGCAAAAGTCAGTTTGAATCCTGTTTTGAGCAGCCATTTGAGGCTTGACCATAGTTTACGCATATTGTGTTGGTTTGTATGGTTTTGGTAGTGAGCATTTTGCAACAAAAATCGTGCTAATTGACGGTTAAAAAATAGCCTTTTGATTTGTCGGCTATTAGTTCATAGTTGATAGTTCATAGTTCATAGTTGATAGTTGATAGTTGATAGTTCATAGTTCATAGTTGATAGTTTATAGTTCATAGTTCATAGTTGATAGTTTATAGTTTTTTATAATTCATTGAATAACATACCGATAGCTATCGGTACGGGATTGTAAACTACCCATTATCAAAGTTGAGCAAACTTAAACGGATAGTCCATTATTAAAATAAAATATTTGATAATTATTTTGTGTAAAAATCTCAGATAAGAATTTTATCGAATTCCCCCCCTAATTTCTTTTGTTAAAATTCTAATTATAAAATATTTATAAAGTTAAATTAATTAAATATTTTTTTAATGTTAATAAAATTAAAATTACTGATAAGCAATTATTTATGATTTAAACCCGAATTTCCTCCCCAAAAAAAACCGGATGCCAAAACTGACATCCGGTTAATATTTGAAGACCTGATGAATATAGCACTCAAGTCTTATCTATCTTATCTCAAATTTTACTGTCTCGGTACACGCGAACTCTTACCGTTGTTGATTTCCCAGTAGATCTTATCCGAACCATTGGTATCACCATCAAGGTTGGCATCAGAGTCCCGGTAGCTGTCGAAGTTACCGTTGCCATCTGTCCAGATGATTTTATCTGCACCGGTGATGTCGTAACTGACTACATCATTCGTTTGTGCCAAATCTCCTGAAAGCATAACCCATACGCCGGGGGCGATTTCTTTTTGTCCGACACCTGTAGCTGCCGCATCTATGTAAGAATCTTGGGTGGTAAAGTCGTAAATGATTTCTTTGTTGACCACACTTACGGGTTGTGGAGTCATGATACCCATGTGGTTTCTATGCTCTACAACAACGTAAAACGGACCGGGATGTGTTGTTTCCAACGGACATTCACCCGAGAAGACGATTGTACCGTCTTTCATCAAAAGTCCTGCTGCTGCGGCTTCTTCAGATGTTTTGCCTTCGGCAGTACGTACAGAAACGAGTACCCAGTCAACTTCATTGCCGGTGTAGTTGGCATCGCTGAAGCCTAGACCTTCTGTACCGTTATAATTCCAGGGAGCTACGGAGTAAGGATGCCCTGCCGGTGTAGGTATTGCAAGTGGACTTATCGGGGTCTGTCCGGGCAATATTCTACGACCACTGCTGAGTATGGTTGTCATATCACCGCTTGCAGCGTTGTATGGACCTTCAAGCATAGCTGTGATATTCAATTGATAACATGGACTACTCTCGAAAAGAACTCTCCAGAAATCCAGTTGAGCAGGTGTATTATCAACCGCGTCGGTGGTGACATACTCCAGTTGCAAATTTGGATATTGGGCAGCATTGACTACCGTTGGGTCAAAAATATGGTCGGTAGATGTCAGTCCGCCAATCAAAAGTGTACGATTGCCATTCGAATCAATACCGTATACATTGATATAGGCATTGTCAGGGTCTTCTTGGTTAATCGTACCCCAGTGTACAGAACCCCACTCAGAGGCAGGTCCGATAACAGTGGAAAACATCGTACCTTCATCCCATGGGTCTTTGATGGAGAAGACACCTTCGATAATATCTCCCTCATTGGCAGCGATTTCTTCTTGTGCCGTATTGTCTTCCAAATCTACGAGTGCAGCATAAGGTACACCGCCAAGTGTGGCTGAATTTTGTAATTCCGTAATTCCGTAATTTCCGAAAGCATTGAACAAAGATTGATTCCATGTTTCGGGCAAATAATCATTCAGACTATAAAAAAGAACATCGTGTACATCGGTCAATGTAGGTAGTGTATTATTGAGGAAGTTTTGCAAGTTTTGTTGTCCTGCAATATCGTCTGTACAGAAAGTGAAAGCAGGCTGCGTAGAACGGCAAATAAATGAACCATATTGTCCCACATTATTGCCTAAATCAACGGCATCATTCCATATTGGGTCGCCATTTTCGTCAATAAGTGCAACGTAAATACCGTTTTTGTCTTGCTCACAAACTTCTACATCATAGATTCTTGAACCACCGATGGAGTAGTCAATTTTATCAAAGGTCAATACGCCTACGTGTGCATTACTCACAACGACTTCTATGCCTCCGTTAAGGAACTCAAACTCGCGGTCATCTTCATCATAGAGCAGTGTATTTGGATAGCGGTCGTCGAGGAATTGGTAGTGATGTGACTGATTCCAACCCGGAAATTCGCCATCAATATATACGTATGACCTGTCTTGCCATCCTGCTGCATTAGCCACTTGTGAAGGTTCTACTCTGACACGCCAGTAGTATACTGTTTCTTCAGTATAATTGACGGGCGGTGCCCATTCCAAAATACCACCTGTTTGTTGGATAGTAGTAGATTCGTATAGCGGACTATCGTAAGTTTCCGTTGTGTCAATTTCGATGTAATAGGTCAGGTTTTGATTGGCGTATATCGCATTGATTTCAGCTTGCAAAGTGATGTTATTGGCATCGGGTTGTATGCTGTAATTGCTTGGTGAGATAGGATTTACCACATCTGCAAAGACAAATACGCTTGCCGAACCTGTGTTATTACTTTCGGCAGAAGGATCCGGCAACTCAACGATTACATCATCTGAATCTACGGTAATGATAAATTCATTCATACCCACTGCACCAACAATTGGTGGTACGCTATAAGTATATGTTTCTTCAAAAGAGGGGGCATCTATCATGTCGCTAAGTACTACAACACTACTACCATCGGGCAATACTCTTTCGACGAGTACGCGAATTTGAGTGTTATCGGTTCTGCCAAGATTAACCAGATTGAAAGAAATATCAATGTTTTCGGTAGATTTTGGCTCGCTAGGTTCAAAGCTGATAGCCGTTTCTCTGACGGTGTAATCCGGTGACAATTCGTTGTTGAGTTTGACAGCAGGGTCGCCGTTGACGGTCATTTGCTGATAAACGATTCGATTGAACACGTTCAAATCTTCTGAAAGAGAGGCAACAGCCGCTTGTGTAATATCTCCAATACCTTCCCCATAATTGTCTTTCGACATTTTGAGATAAAAAGCATCTGCGAATACATCCAATGCACCAAGACTTGACAAGCCGATGGTGGCGAGGAATGCAATTGTTCCTCTATCTTCTTCAAAGACGAATTGCTCACTCATACCAAAATTCTTGGTATGTATCTGTCCGCTAAAACAACCAAGTGAAAAGAATACAGGAAATCTATTGACATTCTCGTATTCTCCGGGCAATTTGAGATTGAAGTCAATATTATTAGGTGTGGAGTGTCCATAGAAGGTTAGCAAAGAAGCACCTTCGGCAATCAGGGAGTCCAATCTTCGGCTGGCTGAACCTACCGTTGGGACAGAACTATTTTGAATGAAAGACTCTACATTTGCACCGTAAAATTCTTCAGTTATTTGGTCTTCGTAATTACCCAAATTGTTGATAATGGTAGATTGGATATTTGCATCGCCACCCCCCATGTGAATAACTCTTTTTCTCCATTCTCTGTCTTCTATCGTTTGTGATAATGTAGCGTTTGTATTTTCATAAATCATCATTTTATTGAGGTAAGTGGCAATTTGTTCCGGGCTGGTTGCCGGTAATTTACCAAATGCTAATCGAGGTGCATCAGATTGGACGGTAGCTGTGAGCAACATGTCCGATGGTTCGTGTCCGAATGTAGTGGTAAAAGCAGGTTGTTTAGCCCAGTTTTTACGAACAGAGTAGTATGGACGCGATTTACCAATCATAAACATATACTGAGGGCGTGGTATCCAATTGGCTAATGAATAGCCTGTCAGGTTACGTACCGATTGGGAGTGACGGCTGACACCGTATCCGAATTGGTCGTATAATTGGTCAGTTGTAATAACGACAACATCATAACCGGTAGATTCACGATAATCAGCATATTCCTGTACGTAATTATTGCCCGCACCATCGTCCATCAAAATAGGGTTGGAAACGATGATGTAATCCCCCTGATTGGTAGCGAGTGAATAGTCAATGAAATTGACTTCATTCGGCTCAAGCATGGTACGCGTGTGGTTTTCACTTACCAATACCAATTCGCGGTCGCTTGTCGAAGGTGGCAGTGCCACTCGTACAGTGCTTCCACTCAGGGCTGTTGTGATACGCAAACCATTTGTCAAATCGTATAAGACGGGGGCAGTACCACCATGATTGAAATTCGTGATTTCCAGATATTTTTTATTAGAAGGGTCAGCAGGTACGTTGAATTTGAAATTGTCGGCATTGCCAAAGCTGAACTGACGCGGATAAACGACTCTCATAAACGAAGTCGCATACTTGTCATTCGAACCTAATAAGCCTCTGACCTCAAGGGCGTTTGTGCCATTAGTCAACATACTTGTAGGAATATTCTCATCTACCTGACGATGCAAGTAATTGAAAAAAGTAGCCGAATCAATGGGTACTACCGCACCATTGAGAGAAATCTGTAAGTGGTGATTAGCCCCTGCACCCGAAGCTGCAACTCTCACGCTCAATTCTGCGTCGGGGCTGCCTGCACCGGTGTAAAGGTCGTTTACCGTTACGCTACCCGAAGTAACTTGTGAGAGTATGAAGCCAAAACCTTCCCCCGGAGAGAAACGTGATTCGTACAGACCGCCAAAAGGCTCACCTCTGTGGTATCTTTTTTGGCTGAGAGTAAATGTCTCCACAGACTGGTCCATAAAATAAGGCTCTGCCGCAGGCAATGAGGTGAGATTGTTTGGGGTATCCTGAATTTGGTTGTTGTTACCACTCCCCCAAGTCAAGAAGTATGCCGTTGTATCCGTAAACATACTGAAGTAAGGATTGAAGAGGTCTTCAGGTGAAGGATAAAGGTGTTTATCCATTTCACCTAAGTTTTCTTTACCATAAAACTCTATGTAATCGTCGCTACCGAGCGTACCGCTTGTACTGGTGTATATGGGTACTTGACTACCCATAGCATACAGTTGAAAATTTCCGGCATTGATAGCTCCCAAGGGTATTCCGGCATTAAGGAGTGCCTGTTGAGAGATACGATACATTCCATCTTCGTGGACATAAAGTTTGTAGTAATCTTGACTGTGATTAATCCATTCGTTTCCGTACAGTGCTTGCCCGTTGACAATCATCTGGGCTTGTAGTGTACTGAACAAAAACAAAAAACCTAAAAGAGCAGTGCTTAATAGCCTTTTCATAAAGTTGAGTTTTTAATCAATTTATATAATGTTATGTAAAAAGGTTTTGAGCTGGGAACTTAAAACCCTATGAATAATTATTAGGAACTCCGAAAAGTGAGTTTCAAATCTTACTGCAAGTATGTAAACCTGAAATTAAATTTGATAACTTTTTGAACCGTATAATTACCTATAATTTGAAGCGCAATGAGTGGATTTACAATTATTTATGTTTGCTAAAGACATAAATTTAGTGCAAAGTCACCCAAAAGACGAAATACAATTTAGCTTGTGTCTTTTCTATGACAAAAATAGCCTGTTTTTCATTTTGGTGTACTCAATTATATGGTAATTTAAGGTTTGGTTCTGAGTAGTAGTATACGTAAGTGCAAGGTAAATGGGTGTATACAAGATGAGTGTGTTAATCTATTAGACGATAACTTTGATAAAATAGTTCTGTTTGGTGGAAAAAAATGTTTTATGTATAAATGTAATGCAAATATAGAAAATTCAACAACAAAAAGAAGTCTATGTAAGTAAAAAATGCAAACGAATTACAAACATTTTTTTCAATTAAAAAATCTTTCATCAAATTAAGGTGTGATTGGGTACAAGACACTAAGTTTGACAATATTATGTATCTTGATAAAATAGCAGAAATGTAAAAAAAATATCACTATATCTTGTTTTGATATTGATTTTCATAACAAGATAAATAAACGAAATATGAAGAATAAATTATACAATCTTCGAAAATCTTATAGGATTTGCGTGTGTTTCATATTCTACCTGATTTCTTAGATGCGCCTAATATTATTTTCTTTGACAATCAAACAATCATTATTTTTTTTCTAACAGAATGGCATCATTCAAAGTGTACATCAGGCGGTTGATGTCACCGGAATTGAGTTCTAATTTACCTTTGATGATGATAGGTTTGGAAGTGTAGGTGATTTTCGGGTCGTCTGAATTGACTTCCATGACCGTCTCAGGTCCGGCACCGCCGCAGAAGAAACACATATTATAAGGATAAGCAGAAAATACGAAATTGCTTTGCTGTTTATAGCCTTCCACCGGGATGATGTAGCCTTCTACCTCAACTACTTTGCCTTCCAAATCTTTGACCGATTGACTGAATACAGGCACATCTATATCGAAACCCATGATTTCGTCATATTGCTGTTTGTAGGTGATTTTGGAAAGGGTTTTCCATGTGTTTTCTTTTTTTTGTTCTTGGGCAAATAAGCTTATTGAGGTGATTAGCAAGGTAATTAATATGACTGCTTTTTTCATTGTGTTGATTTTTATCGTTCACGTTTCAATCGTATTTTGAGGACATCGTTTGCTGTTGATTTGGAGAATGCTTGGCATTATTCCACCACCACATTCGTCAAAGTATACATCAACTCATTCACATCTCCATGATTTAGCGATAATTTCCCGCGAATAGTGATGGGTTTTGAGGTATAAGGCACTTTTACTTTATCTTTTGTAAATGCTTGTAAAACGGTTTCAGGACCTGCATTGCCACAGAAAAAACACATCTTGTACGGATAGGCAGAAAACATGAAATGACTCTGCGCCTTTTCGCCTTTCAATGGAATGATATAACCCTTCACCGTAATTTCTTCGCCCGACAAATCCAATACGGGCTGCATATAAATCGGTTTCTGTACATCCATTCCCATAAATTCGTCAAACTCCATCTCGAAAGTAACCAAAGAAAGCGTTTTCCATGCACTACCCTCTTGTTGGGCGTAGCTATTTATTGTGAAAAATAATGCTGCGATAAGAACAAGTATATATTTCATTTTTTTTGTTTACGTAACCCAGACATTCCTGTCTGTGCTTTGCGTGTGACCACAGACAGGAATGTCTGTGTTACGATAATGTTGTTGAAATATCGGTATTGGACGCTTGAATGGCAGGAATAATTGCTGCCAAAAAACCAATAATCAAAGCACCGAGTACCAAGTATAATTCTGCCGGAAGCAACTGCCAACCCGTAAAACTATACTGATAAGCATCTTGCATATAACGTGCCAATACGGACATGCCCACATGCGCGAGCGCAATACCCAAAACTGCCCCAAGCAATGCCAATAAGACCCCCTCTAAAGTAATCAAACCAAACAAGCGTTGGCGCGAGCTACCCATGACACGCATTATAGCGAGTTCGTACTGCCTTTCTTTCAATGATTTGTACAAAGAAATAAAAACACTCAATGCCGATACAAACACAATTGCAAAAGCAAGAAAACGCAAAGCACGCTCGGCAATACCCATCATTTCAAACAATCGGGCGGTTTCGTAGGCGGGATTGGCGGCGAGCATATCGGTATTTTTGTTGATGCCACGCGGAAGATTGAGGGTGCGAAAGTCCGTTTTATTCTTATAAAAAACGAGTAGTGAGGTGATGTCTTGTTCTTCTTCGATGATGTCGTGGCTGTGTCCCTCTTCATCGTGTGGGGCATGAGAGCGCCATACATTACGTATATCGGTGAGAATGAGTTGGTCGAGTACGGTATTACTTTTTTTGAGGATGCCTGCTACCCGAAAATCGTGTTCGTCGTGATGCGAAATTGCCTCGCCCAAGCCATGTGCGCTATGGAAGGTATCGCCGAATTTCAGCCCTGTTATTTCTGCTACTTTCGCACCAATGACGACTTCAAAATCGCCATCCCACAAGCGTCCGTAAGAAATTTCACCATCATACACCTCCAAATAATCGTGATTTGTACCAACGATTCTATAGGTCTGATAGCTATCGCCAAGTGCCAGTGGAATCGCCTTTTTAATCAAGGGATGTTTAGGGTTCATAAATGGCTTGACAGACTTCAAAGGGATATTTCCATTCGGATTGTCAATGTGATAAATGCTCGACAGTATCAATTGCAAAGGGCTTCCCTTCGCGCCCAAAACCAAATCTATACCGCCTTGATTGCGTTCAAATTTTTCAGTCGTTTGTTGATTTAATAATAATAAAAACGCAATCAGCCCAACGCCCAAAGCCAATAAAATCAGACTCAACAAAGTGGCTAAGGGTTTTGATATAATATTTTTCCAACTTAACTTAAATAAATTCATTTTTTTATGTGTAAATATAATACAACTGGACTTTGGACATTTTGGAAATTAGGTAACTGGGAAATTAGATTTTCAATCGTAAGTATCTGATTATCAGTTATTTAGATTTAATTAAGATGAAAAATTATTCAATTAATTTAATTTTGTAATTATTTAATAAAAAGCAATTTACCTAATACCAAATTTCCTAATATCCAAAGTCCAGTAATACAAGCCGGAGGCATTGCGATAGGCTTCACTGTTTAATTCTTCAAAAATTTCCGGCTAGCAACAAACTGCCCATCTTTCAAAATTTCCAGAAAATAGACCCCACTTGCCCATCGGGAAACATCAACTGCTTCCTTCCCGAAGATTTGTTTGTGTGCTACAATTTTTCCTGAAATATCCCGAATCATAAGGTCAAAATTTCCGTCCAATTCAATATTTAAAATATCGGTGGTCGGATTAGGAAATATTTCAATATCAATTAGTTCAACTTCCAAAACTGCGGTCAAATTATTGATGGTGATTTTGAAGGCTTGATTGGTGACAGTTTGATTTTCGACCATTCCACCTGCGATAATAAATTCATTATCAGAAATTTGTGCAATACCTCGCAAATCCATTATTGCAGGAATCACCCCAAAAAGCTGACTTAAATTATCGGTGTCAGGCTCATAAATCGTAATCCTATCCAAAGGCGCGACACCACCCGAACCATTATAATCAATACCATCAAAATTGTAAGTAATATCCGAACCGCCCAACCAGAGTCCTTTGCCCTCAAAAGGCGTTGCTGCCATCCGATAGCCCTGCGAAGCGGCTTGCGAATTGCTTTCCCATGTGATTTCTGTGGGATTGTCGGGATTGATAATGCCTCGCCGGAAAATAGTGGTCGGTCCAAAGCAAGAAGTAAAACTACAAGCCGAACTCGCCCCGCCTATATAGATAATTTCGTTGCCGATAATCAAGCCCGAAGCTCCAAAAACGCGCCATTGACTATTGTTGGGAATCGGCGTACCTGCCGTCCATTCGTCGGTGGCGGGATTATAAATTTGTACATCTACCACATTGGTCGTATTGCTCCAACCCGTTACCACATAAATCAAACTATCTTGCCAAACCGCTTGTACTTGGTCGTCGATAGCTACAGGAATATCTGCGCCATCAGGCAAATAACTATTCGTTTCAGGGTCAAAGATATGGACTTTCCGGGAGGAAATTTCCGTACAATTATTGGCTACATGATAACCGCCGATAATGTATATTTTATTATTAATCGTGCTTGCCCCTGCCGCAATTTTGCCACCCATCGGGTCGGGTAGCGGCGGGATGCTTTCCCATTCATCGGTAGCCGTATTGTAGCGAAATGATTTGAGGTGAGGATTGCCGCAGGCTTTGGTAGAGTCAATTCCCGCAAAAGAATAAACAAAAGGAATATCATTGACTGTGCCATGCGTGACGGCATTATTGGTCACAGGTTCAGGCATCGGGGCGATGGATTCCCAAGAAATATCCTGAGCAAAAAGCGTGTAACTTAGCGTGATGAAAAAAAATATCTGAATTGTTTTCATAGTTCATAGTTGATAGTTCTTAGTTCATAGTTGATAGTTCATAGTTCTTAGTTCATAGTTGATAGTTCATAGTTCTTAGTTCTTAGTTCGTAGTTGATAGTTCTTAGTTCTTAGTTCGTAGTTGATAGTTCTTAGTTCTTAGTTCATTTACAATTCATTGAATGGCATCCCAATAGCTATACAGGATTGTAAATTACTAATTATCAGAGTTGAGCAAACTTAAACAAGTAGACATCATTAACCATTAACTACTGCCCGTATTCATTAACACAATTCACGAAATCAATTGCTTCTTCTTCGTGTGCTTCCATCCAAAGAGCAATATCACCACCCTTTGATAGTCCAATATGATGACAAAATGCCGTAATGACCTCACAATCAGCAATATGAGCATAATAGGGCGCGTAAAAATCCCACCAAATACCTTGCTTATCGTCCTCTTCTTCTTGCAGCATCGAAAATAATAATTCTGTTTTTGAAATGAGTTTGTCGGTATCTGTTTTTGGTTTTTCTGCTGCTACTTCGTCTTCTTGTTTTAGCATCTCGGTGATGTCGAGAGAAAGTACCAATTCGAGAGGGGCAAACTCCAAATCAGACAAATCATTTGCATTGATATTGATTTCAAATTCGTTGGCTGCGGTTTTGTTGACATTATCATTACGAATTAATAAATCTAATAATTTGTCATAAATCTCATCAGCACGAATTGTTTCCGGTTCGAGCATAAGGAAGAAGTAATAGGACATAATCGCCGGAATTTTTCGACCTTGTTTTTCCATCATTTTGCCAAGATAATAATGGCTTGATGCGTGAGAATAATTCTTAGAAATAGCCGTAATAATGGTATTTTTTGCATTATTTTCCTGATTCGCCCGCATGTATGTGATGCCGAGATTGAAATACAACATCGCCATATCAGGATATTTGGCAATGCCTTGCTTGTAGGCTTTGACGGCTTGCTTGAATTTGCCCAAGTCATCAAGCACATTGCCTTTCATGACGTATATCATCGGATATTTGTCGGAAGCATCGCCTTTGAAAGCCTTATTGACATGCCGGAGGGCGGCTTTTGAGTCGCCGAGTTCGACATAAGAATAGGCAATTTCGGCATGAACAAGAGTAGATTTTTTATTGATTTTGAGGGCTTTTTCGTATTGTTTGATGGCTTCCAAATACTGTCCCTCATCGTGTAGCGCGATGCCGTTTTCGATGTATTTGCTGAATGTTTTGTCTTGGGCAATAGCGACATTGAATGTCAAAAGACAAATAAATAGAGTGCTTATGGTTAATTTTAGCATAGGAGCAGATTTTTACACACAAAAAATTAATTGATTATCAATAAGTTATAATTTTAAACCTAATTTCCAAAGTCCAGTAAGTAATTTTTAATTTATTTTATGTTTGGACTTTGGACAAAATGGGAATTAGGTAACTGGGAAATTAGGCTTAAAATTATAATTCATTGATAATTAATTTAATAAATATTGTTAAAATAAAATATGTAATTAATTATTTTTTGTAAAAATTTAAAAACGTCCCGATAGTTATCGGGATTACCGAATTCCCCAATTCCCCAATTTCCTCTGTCCAAAGTCTAATTTATGTTTAATTCAGCATGTTTACATAACTAATAAGGCAACTCGTAACAAATAATTGGTCAAAACTACTTGTTCTTCTTCACTCACTCTGCGTTGCAAAAATGGTCATCCCGAACGCTTTCGGGACTCACATTTTCGCGCCTTGATTGAGCAAAAAATAAATCGTATTTTCGACCAACTATTTATTTCGAGTTGCCTAACTCCGGTTTAATGCCTATTTAGTCGCGCTGCATTATTACTTATATTCATAATCGCAATCGCTTCCCATAGAAGCTAATTTGTATGAACCGCCGCTTTTGATGTACAATAATGCCGATTTCTTGTGTTTCTCTTCTCCATTAATTTCGTAATCAAATTCATAGCTTACATCCGTCATTCCATTCAAGCCAATATCTACGATATCGCCCACTTGAATATTCTTCAGAATCGTTCCTTTGGGAAATTCTTTGCAAATACCGGATGGAATTTTTGTTTGTATATCATTGATTATTTGTTCTTCAAAGGATATTCCTTGTCCACAAGAGACAAACATTAAAGCAAAAATTAAGGCGTTAATTACGTTTTTCATTTTGTTAAATTTATTGCTGTCATTTCTGTTAATTTTTTTCGAGTTCAAATTTTGACAGGATAGAAGTACGGATAATACTGATTCAATGGATTTTTTTACCGATGAATTTATCTGTAATTATCAGTTAAATCCGTATTTATATTTTATAAAAAAATGTATTTTTAATTAATTTTCAACAATTTGATAACTCAAAAAAATTAACAGAAACGTGAGCTTATTATTTATTAATTGGTTCTATTCGCACAATTCAGAATAAATACGTGCGGCTTTGATGAGGTCATCTTTATTCATTTTGATGTCACCTGCGGCACACATACTTGTCAGGTCTGTACAGTCTGCAAAGTATTTTGTTATGCCTTTATCAAAAATCAAAAACTGCGTATCAAGTAGCGAAACAGGCATTTCTTCACCATTTTTTTGATAGGCAAATTCTGTCGTGTCACCACCCAATGCGCCATTGGATGGATAATATTGATACAAGGTAATTTTGTCGGACGAATACACTTCTTCCATAATATGTATCTGCGCTTCTGTCTTACCTTTGGCGCATGGACTAAAATTGCGTTTCGCAAACGAACGGTCACCAAGCGTGAATGAGGTCACACTGTCGGCAGTGAGGTCGTGTTCTTTCATTTCATTGTTGCCTTCTATCACGAATTTCACATTACCGCCTTCTCCAAAAATCAGTGTTTCAGCATCTTTGTCTTGCATCACCGTACCCTTGATTTGTTCGCCGTTTTTGGTGATAGTACCTGCGATAGAGTGGTTGGCTTCTGCAAGTTCTTCCTTTTCTTGCTCAAATGAGGCTACTTTTGATGGACCTGCTGCATTTGACAAATCTCGTTTATGGTGAAGTGTATGAATATTATGCAAAGCCATCGTCTTTGAAGTTCTGCTAATCTTCTCTATCAAATTCTTTGATTTTCTATCTTTACCAACAGATTGAAGAACTTCGTAAGCATATGTTTTTGCCTCGTCCAATTCATCAAGATAATAGTGAACAATCGCTAGGTTGTAATTTGCCGCTTCGTGTATACGCATGAGTTTTTTATCATCTTTTGGGTCAATTTTAGCTTGCTCTTTCCAAAACTTAATAGCATCCGCCAATTTTTCTTTGATTTCTGCAGCAGGCGTTGTTGGACTTGCTTTTTCAAATACTGTTTTTGCGGTTTCGAAACTCTTTTCAAAGTCGCCTTCTGTCTTATGTTTTTTAATCAAATATAATTGCTCGTATTCTTTTTTGGGTGCAAAATCAAATTTCAATCTCAACAAATCGTTTGCTGCTTTGGCAACTTCATTTGCGGCACCTTTAGCCGCACTCTGCCCCAGACCTGCCGCTTTATTCTTATAGTCCCTTAGTGCTGCGCTGCTTGTAGACATTTGTTCTGTTGTCAACGTAGTGCCGATATTTTTGAAGTATTTTGCCAAAATATTACCTTCCGGATCTACTACCTTACAAGAAATATTAGTACTAAAAGGCACTGAATACCAATACTCTGTCTTTTTGGTTTCTACATCGTCCTTTTTTACAGTAGTAGTTTTCGATTTGAGTTCGGCTTCGCCACGAACCGGTGTACCAACGTAAATGTACACGCGCAAATGTCCAAAATCAGACCCTAAGCCCGTCAATCGCTTGAAGCCGTACATTTTGACAGTTTTGGCCTGTGTTTTACGATTCAAATTGCCTGCATAAAATCCCGAACCGGCTACTTCCACAGAATAGGTTTTGTAATCTTTGGGCAGTTTGTTGATTGGCAAGGAAACGTAGTGAAAGGTTACACGTTTGTCTTTGAGTTTTTGCCCATAAATAGGTATTACGAACAGGCATAATGCCATTGCAATTAAAAAGTATTTTGTTTTCATAAATAAATGTTTTTGAAATTAAATTAACTGGACTTTGGACATTTTGGAAATTAGGTAACTGGAAAATTAGGTTTTAAATCGTAAGTAATTGATTATTAGTCATTTAATACTAATTAAGATAAAAAATATTCAATTAATTTAATTTTATAATTATTTGGTAAAAACAATTTACCTAATATCAAATTTCCTAATTCCCCAATGTCCAAAGTCCAAAAATTAATACGTGATGAAAAAAAGTAGTGGCACAATTGCACATTCACGCACACAATTGTACCTGAATTTTGGAGTTGCTAATTGAATAAAGTGTAATGTTTTTTGGGAAGTTTGATAGATGAAAGTTTTAAGTATCGTTTTGATGAAATAAATAGATTTTTCACTGTTGAATACCATCTTGAAGACAAAAGTGATCAAAACAGAGCAACTTTCCAAATTTTTTATTAAGAAAATTTTAAATGGATAATAAGTTAAATTAAAATCAAAAAAGTTATAGTTATTTAAAAGTCCATTTTAAACAATGCTAAATTACTGATTAATAGTACTTTAAATTTATTTTTAATAGAATTAAAAAGTCTGTAAAATGATAATTTTGGTTTGGTAAAATCATCAAATACACGCAACTTTGTCATCATACAGCTTATTTAACATATTAACCCCGAGAAAACTTTTTTTCAGAAATTAGATAACACGTCCTAACACACTTTAGTAGAGCGCGTAAAAGGATTCCACGACCCTTTTCGCGCTTTTTTTTCTATTTATCTACAAAAACACTTCCCATACTTTAAATCAATTATGCGAATAACGGGTTAAGAGCATGTTTAAAATGTCCTCAAAATCAAGGGGCATAGATGCAAGGCATTTTCAAAAATGCCTTGCATCTACATTGAAAATCAGTATTTTATCCAACCCGTTATTCGCATAATAAATTCTTTCGTTACTTAAAATGACGACTTGACTCACAGCAACTTTCCAACATAATTCTGCGGTGTAATCCCTTTCAATTCAGACTTCACCTCCGCACTCACTTCTAATTTCTCTATAAAATCCTGAATATCTTTTTTGCCAATTGCCGATTTACCGCGTGTCAAATCTTTCAAGGCTTCATAAGGTTTCGGGTAGCCTTCGCGCCGCAAAATATTCTGTATCGCTTCGGCAACTACCGCCCAATTTGCCTCCAAATCTGCATCAAGTTTTGCTTCATTGAGCAGCAATTTATCCAAACCTTTCAGGATAGATTTGAAGGCAATCAAAGTATGACCAATCGGTACACCTACATTACGTGAAACGGTACTATCTGTCAAATCCCTTTGCAAGCGCGAGATAGGTAATTTTTCTGCCAAATGCCCAAAAATTGCATTTGCCATACCCAGATTGCCCTCTGCATTTTCAAAATCAATCGGATTTACCTTATGCGGCATCGCCGACGAGCCGACCTCCCCCGCAATAGTTTTTTGTTTGAAATAATCCATCGAAATATAAGTCCACACATCGCGACAAAAATCAATCAGAATGGTATTGATGCGCGAAAGGGCATGAAAAAGCGCAGCAAGATTGTCGTAATGCTCAATCTGTGTAGTCGGGTGAGAACGTTGGAGTCCGAGTTGATTATTGACAAAATCATCCGCAAATACCTGCCAATCAATATCGGGATAAGCAACATGATGGGCATTAAAATTGCCCGTTGCGCCACCAAATTTGGCAGAAAAAGGAACAGCCTTCAATTGCTTAAATTGTACACTCAATCGCTCGCCGAATACTTCGATTTCCTTACCGAGCAAAGTCGGCGAAGCCGCTTGCCCGTGTGTGCGTGCGAGCATGGGTATCTGCGCCCATTCGCGGGTGAGTGTATTGAGTTTTTCCATTATTTTTACAAAAAAAACATCGTATACATCGTTCAAAGCAGCTTTGAGCGAAAGCGGCACTGCCGTATTATTGATGTCTTGCGAAGTGAGCGCGAAATGGATAAATTCCTTCCATTTGCCAAGCCCCATTTCTTCAAATTCTTCTTTGAGAAAATACTCCACTGCCTTGACATCGTGATTGGTACGTTGCTCAATTTCTTTAATTCGTGCAGCGCGTGTTTCGTCAAAATAACGGGTAATGCCGCGCAATCGCTCAACATTATGTGCATCAAAGTCGTTTAGCTGTGGTAAAGGTAATTTGGAGAGTGCGATAAAATATTCGACTTCGACCTCTACCCGATATTTGATTAATGCAAATTCAGAAAAATAAGGTACGAGTTCCTGCGTTTTATTTCGGTAACGTCCGTCAATGGGTGAAATAGCTGTTAGCATAAGAGAGCGAGTTACGAGTAGCAAGTTTACGAGTAAAAAGTAACAAAAAACAACTCGTTACTCGACATTCACTACTCGCTACTCCCGTTTTCATCGCAAAACTCGGATAATTTGTCGTAAAAACTTTCATGCAAACGATATTTTTTATTAATTCGCAAAAAATAATAAAAAAATAATTTCTTATGAGACGAGATTATATGGACGAGAAAAGACCTAACGCTATGGTGGGTTCGATTATTCGCAACCACGTTGCATGGTCTATGGGGGCAGGATTGATTCCTTTGCCTATTGCAGATATAGCAGCGGTGAGTGCCGTTCAGTTGGATATGGTCAAACAAATGAGCCGCTTGTATGATGTCAATTTTGATGAAATGCAGGGCAAAACGCTGATTACTACTTTAGTGGGGTCAAGCATGGCGCGTGTAGGGGCGAGTGCTATCAAATTGATTCCGGGTGTCGGTTCTTTGCTAGGTGGTGTGGCGATGCCTGTGCTGTCGGGTGCCTCTACTTATGCACTCGGTCAGGTCTTTAAGCAACACTTTGAAACAGGTGGTACATTCCTCGATTTTGATGTAGATAGATTGCGAAAATACTATTCCGAGCAGTTTGAAAAAGGCAAAAAAGTAGCCGAAGACATCAGAAAGGAAGATGAGGAGAAAAAAGCCCAAGCTGAAGAAGGCGAAAAGAAGAAAAAAACAACCCGCCGCCGTAAAGCAACTGCCCCCGAACCTGCCGAAACACCTACACCCAACGAAGCTGTCAGCGATGAACCGGACAATATGGATGCTGCACTCAAAAAACTTCAAGACCTCGCCAAATTGCGCGATGATGGCATCATCACTGAGGCAGAATTTCAGAAAATGAAGCAGAAAATGATGAATAAATTTTAGGGATTTTTGATTCCGCGATTTTTGATTTTTGATTGTATTTTTTTGGGTTTCGCGTGACGAAAGTAAGAGCATGTTTGGAGGCTATCCATTTAACTTTGCCTAAAGCGAATACTCGTCAGACGAATCCCTTTATTCAATGCGAATATTTTATGAGACAAATCACTACATTTCACAAAAACCTTCGTCAGACGAGTACTATCCCGCAAGCAAACTTAAACGG
>CALCMV010000149.1 GCA_937967535.1 uncultured Saprospiraceae bacterium | reverse complement strand
CTGAAGTATGCAGCGACCAAATCTTCAAAGTGGTCGCCATCGTTTATTTCACTGAAAGATAAATTTTTCATTTGATTTGATTGATGTCTTTTTGCAAGATACAAATTTTTTTGACGGAATGTTGTAGTTGCCGCTAATTTCAATTTTTAAAATGGTCAAATTCGACCACTTTAAAATTGGGATTGTACATTTTCGCCCAAACACCTACATTAATTACACCGAATTCGGGGTAATTAGTGTACTTACTTGAGGCTATATGCGATGTTCATTTTTGACAATAATGCTTCAATCAAACGGGTTTCTTCTTCGTTTTTCGAGAAAATTTCGATGGTTTGTTGAGCGTTCAACTGCGTGGAAATCTCGTTTAGACGATGATTGATGCGCTCTACATTTGTTTTCCATTCTTGTTGAGTATTCGTCTGTTCTTCTTCTGTCAAGTCATCAAAATGCGCTGAAAAATTAGCCCAAAAAGCCGCTTTTTCTTCATCAGATTTCAAAGTTGAAAATTGGTCGATTTGTTTGGAAAGAAAACTATTGGTTGTCATCATTAACATAAAAATTCCTTTACAAAGTTACACATTTTTGCGGTAAAAAACCTTTAGATTTGGAGTGATAACAAGCCTTTTCCTTCAAAGCTATCGCTCACCTATGCGAAGATAAGTCATATTCGTTATTTTTCAAAATATCTGTGGTGCTAGGTATGGCGAGTAGATGCGGCACGGACTGGAAGTGCCGCGCTACGATGTTCCTTCAAAGCTATCGCTCATCTGCATATTCTTGACACATTAATCCTCTATTCTTCTTCGTCATTATTGTACAATATCGCAGCTTCCGCATCTTCTATTTTCTCCCGCGTTTTTTCTATTTTTTTATTCAAAAAATAACCACTCCCTACAATCGCAAACAAACCCAATAAATTCAAGGGGACATAGGCCCACAGCGACCAACGCACCCATTGATGTTTCCAAAAAACGACGTACAAAATAATCGCAATCGTAGTGCGGATAGCGTACATGATGAGTTTTCGGCGGCGATATTCGGGCGAGAGTACGCCTTCATTTTGGAGTTGGGCAACTTCTTGCTCAAATTCTTCTCGTAGATTATTTTCTGACATAATTATTATGATAAAAACTCCGTACTGATGACTTTACAGGGTGGACGGGAACTCCGTAATGACTGCTTTAGCTGTCAAGTGTATCATTATTTTAATTTGTAAAAATTTAAAAAGCAATGGTTTATAGATATTTTTTCATGCCACTTAACAGCTAAAGTAGTCATTACAGTATTTGCGGTCAGCCTGTAAAGTCGTCGGTACAGTTTAACTACATTCATGGATTCAAATTTAGGGAAAAATGAGGGATTTTACAAGTCGAAAATCACCCAATTTCATTAACCTGACTCTATACGCAAGCCATTATTTGGTGGTGATTTCACAAGTAATAATTACAATTTTTATTGAAATTAATGTAAATTAGGTTGTTATATTCTCCGAATTAACGTAAATTTGGAGAATAAGATAGCCTAATTTATGCAAATTTTAACAAGAACGATACAACAAACCATTCTCTCGGAGCTAAGACCGGGAAAAGTCATCGTCATTGTAGGTGCAAGACGAATCGGTAAAACGGTGTTGTTGAATCAGATTTTAGAGCAGATTGATGAAGTGCCTTTACTGATTCACGGCGAGGATTTTACCATTCAAAAAATGCTGCAAAACAGAAGTACGGCGAATTATATGAATTTTCTGGATGGGAAACGATTATTGGTCATTGACGAGGCGCAAAAGATACCGGAAGTGGGTAAGATTTTGAAGTTGATGGTGGATACAATTGCGGATTTGAGGGTGATAATTACGGGGTCGTCGGCATTTGATTTGGCGCATTATACGGGTGAACCCTTGACCGGGCGTAAGGTGACATTTCAGCTTTTTCCTTTATCCGAAAAAGAACTGTCACAAATTGAAAATCAGATAGAAAAACCGGATAATATGCGACATCGTTTGGTCTATGGCAATTATCCTGAATTGCTGCATTTGCAGGATAATGACTTTCGTGTGCGTTATTTGCGGGATATGTTGCAGTCATATTTGTTGAAAGATATATTGGCATTTGAAAATATAAGAAACTCGGATAAGATTTTTGATTTGCTGCGTTTATTGGCGTTTCAAGTGGGTGGGGGCGTGTCGCAAAGTGAATTGGGACGACAATTGGGCATGAGTAAAGAAACGGTAGATAAATACCTTGATTTGCTGTCAAAAGTTTTTATCATACATCGTGTGGGGGGATTTAGCCGGAATTTGCGGAAGGAAATAGCGAAAAGCAGCAAGTGGTATTTTTATGATAATGGCATACGTAATACTTTGATTTCCAATAATAACCCAATCGAATTACGCAATGACACAGAGCAACTTTGGGAAAATTACATCATCAGCGAACGCATTAAAGCACAACATTATAATAATATGTTGGTCAATAATTTTTTCTGGCGCACGTATGATAAACAGGAGATTGATTGGATAGAAGAACGTGGTGGGAAGCTCTACGCCTATGAAATGAAATGGTCGGCAAAAAGACGGACTAAAGTTCCGGCAGCTTGGGCAAAACATTATCCCGACGCCTCTTTTCAGGTCATTCACCAAGATAATTATTTGGATTGGTTGGATTTTCGTATTTGAATATTTCGAGTTCGGCACTGCCGTATTTTTCCTTCAAATCGTGGATGACTTGCTCCGTCAGGTCGGCGGTATTGATTTTTATGACTACATTCATGGATTCAAATTTAGGGAAAAATGAGGGATTTCAAGAGGGGAAATGTTGTACACCGTACTGACGACTTTAGCCGTCAAGTGGCTACCCTGTGACGGCTAAAGTCGTCGGTACAGTCCAAGCGGATTTATTGCTGAATGTCTCATAACTCACTGCCGGAGCATATTGCATAGGTGTGTCGGTTTGTTTTTCGTAAGCATTGGCAGCGATGTATAGTAAAGGTTCAAAGTCCATATCTTTTGGCATTTGCCTAGCGTCTGTGAGGACTTTTTCGTAAAAATCTTTTCCATTCGCCACTACACAACAACGCTCGTACAAAAACACATCAGCAGAGAAATATTTATCTGATTGCCAACGATTTACGCCACAATTTTCAGCGTGAATTTGGGTGTCTAATTGGTATAATTTTTCAGCCAATTTATCTTGAAATTGATAGATAAATGCAACGGGTAATTTCGACAATTCATCCACTACAGGGGCAATAACGGCTGCATCATCGCCCGTTTTTTCCCAATCCAATAAGGCGATAATCCGCCAAAATTCGCTCTCCGACAAGACTTCTTTTTCATGCTCCGAACGCACACGAATTTCCAACTCGGCACTACCGTATTTTTCCTTCAAATCGTGGATGACTTGCTCTGTCAGGTCGGCGGTATTGATTTTTATGACTACATTCATGGATTCAAATTTAGGGAAAAATGAGGGATTTTACAAGAGGATAGAACGCGGATTTTGTGGGTAATCTCATTTAGTTGAGGGTTTTTGAACAACATTTTTACAAAAATAAAATGCGTAAAAATATGTTTCATGTCGATTTTGTAGGCGCGTAGCGACGGCACGCTTTGTAACGGCACATCTTTCCTCAACCGAAAAAGGCGCATAGCGTCGTCCCCCTTAAATCCTCCGTGCTAAGGGTGACGACGCTACGCGCCTAAGGATGTGGTGTTTAGTCATTTGTTACAAATAGAGTCGAAGCTAACGCTCCTGCAAAACAGCCCTGAATTATATTTTTCAACAAATTACATATTTTATCTTCATTAACCTGACTCAATACGCAAGCCCTTATTTGGTGGTGGATTCAAGGGTAAATGTGGTGGTTCGTTAAAAGGAATATCAACGATATGTGTTTCCGGTTTATCATGTTTTTCAAATTCTTCTCCCCATTCTTGTAGTGTTTCATTTTCTTCAGGTTTAAACGTATAGTATTGATAAACAAAGCATAAACCAAAGCCACACGCAACTATCATCGCAATAATAGATAAGTGTTCAATGAAAATATTATCAGAGAAAAATCTTCCGAGAAAATTAGTGAACATAGCCGTCATTCCCAATACGACACTCGTTAATCCCAATCTTGAACTACGGTTAGGATTTCGTTGTACACGCTTGAAATGTTTGCGTACATCCTTAAATTCGGAATAAGAGATATTGATAAATTTTAAATCTCTAAAACCAGTTTGAGCTTTTAATCTTCGGTGAGATTCAGCTCCGTTTAAATTATTCATTATCATTGAATATAATTTTAAACAGAACCTACAAAAATGAAAAATAATTATTTTCAATTTGTAGATTCGTAAAGAACATTATGCTATACAGTAATCCACTGTATAAATTCTTTTACTTTTTCCATACAAATTGAGAATAACTACTTTTCAGAGGAGGGATAAAGAGTAATAATCTCAGTGTTTTTTGTGGTTAATAATTTTTGGTAAAAGATAGGAGCGTTTCCTCTAACGCTAAATTTACCAAAAACAGAATCATAATTTATTTAATCTGATTGTCGCAAAAATAATAGTTTTTTCAAAGAAATTCAATAAAAAATAAAAAAATATTCAAATACATTAAAGAAGTCCTCTCTATACCTTAGTTCTCCAAGCCTATAAAAAAGTCCTTACCTCCACAAGTCGTCATCAATCCCCTCAATTAAAACTCCCCCCAAAAAACACCCACATTTCCCACAAAAAAAATTATATTTGCATGTTAAAATCTCAATATTTTCGATTTAGTCATTTTTGATTTTTGATTGGATGTAGCTGCTGACAAGCTTATTCATTTTTTAACTCAATAAAAACACAATTCATTGATTTACAAGATAATAATAAAAATTTTACGAAGTAAAATCCAATCAAAAATCACTAAATCAAAAATCAAAAATAACACATGAGCCACGTACACATCCAACTCCCTGTACTCGTACAAAACGTACAAGTAGAAGGCAAACAACAATACTATTTGCGTCCTTTATTTCGGCATTATCCGGTGGCGACGCATCTGCGATTTGAGAAGGCATTATCCAAATTTAAAGGCGAATTGACGCGGCAATTCAAAGGCTTTCAGATTAATCGGGAGAATGTAGATGAGTTGTTGTGGTACAAATTCAATCCAAAATACAATTTCAAAATTTACAAGGTGGATAGTACGATTGGCAAGCAATATGTCAAGGGCAATTTCGCGGCGGCAGACTTTGAATTGCGCGGGACACGCTTTGTGGTTTTGCCTGCATTGAATTATATTTTTATAGCAGAAAAAAACGCGAAAGGCAAGTACGACATCAAGGCGAATGTGGAGCGTGCTATCGAAAAATTTACCCGAAGAAGAAAAAAACACGATGATGAATTTGATATTTTGGGCTTCGTGGCGACTAAGGGCGAGTTTATCACAGAGGTCGAATGTTCCGTAAATATTTCCTACACAAATTACCCATTTGAAAACGACAATCTATTCTCATTTTTCGCTTCCTTTGGTGGAAATAACAGCTTCGAGGGCAGCGAAGAAATCCTAAAAGTCGGCAACGACCTCAACGTCCGTTTTCCCGGCGAACTCTCCCGTGCCTACTACCGCGAGGAGTTGGTGGCGCGACTGTCCGACATCATTTACCAAACAGAAAATACGCCTATTGTCGTCGTCGGGCGCGAGGGCGTGGGCAAGCATACGCTTATACATGAGGTCGTGTGGCAATACCTTCACCGCAATATTGGAACCGTCCAAAATCCCGAACATAATGAGAAAATCTGGCACATTGACCCGACCCGCATTATTGCCGGTATGAGCATCGTAGGGCAGTGGCAAAAACGCTTTGAGGCGATTTTGAAATACGTCATTGAGCGCAAAAAGGAGTTTAAAAATCTGAGTTTACTCGGCAAGGATAAAATACTGATTGACAACGTAGTATCTATGCTACGCATCGGCAAATCGTCGCAAAACGACATGACTTTGAGCGATGTTTTG
>CALCMV010000148.1 GCA_937967535.1 uncultured Saprospiraceae bacterium | reverse complement strand
CGCGTCTCTACAATCGCGTTTTTATTTTTGTGTTATTTCCGAAAACCTTCAACACCTCCCACCTGTTTTATTGGAATGAAAAAACTGTTGATATTCCTTGCCATAGCGAGCTTAGTTATAGCTTGTTCAAGAACCTACGACGTGCCTCCTACTGTCGAAAGTCCGGAGTGGAAAGCCAAAAGCATCGAAGCCTACCCGCAACTCACCGCCGGAGACCCCGACAGCGGGTTTTACTACCTGACCCATGGGGCTTATTTAGGAACGGGGCTTCCCTACGATTTATTGAAAAAGCGAATCGAACGCAACGAAGAACGATTTGTCAAAAACTCCGGTTTGGCATCCGAATATGGCTTTGCAGTTTTTGAAACCGAACAGGGCGTTGAGGTGATGAATGGCACTTGTTTCAGTTGTCATGCCGGGAAGGTCAATGGAGAAATCGTCTTGGGTTTGGGCAATGCTTTGAACGACAACCAAAACAACCTAAAACTTCCTGCCACGCTGATGAACTGGCGCGTCCGCAGCAAATACAAAAAAGATACCGCTACGATTGTTTCCTTCGATGATTTTGGAAAATACTTCAAACACATGGCACCCTACGTCGAAACCGACAATCCGGGGGTCAGCCCTGCCGCCCGAATCGCGGAGGCATGTATGCGTTTCAGAAATCCGGTGGATTTGACCTATACGCCCGAACCGCAATACGATGTTCGGGAATACAACTTGGCGAGTGATATTCCCGCGCTTTGGCATATGCAAAAAAAGAACGCTTTGTACTACACCGCAGTTGGTCGGGGCGATTTTACCAAATTACTTTTTCAGGCTTCGGTCTTGGGGATTCGAGATAGCACGGCTGCGAGGCGTGCTCAAGAAAAATTTGTGCATATCGCGGCATGGATTCAATCTTTAGAACCGCCTGAATATCCGCAAAGTATAGATGGGCAACTGGTAGAACAAGGAGCAGCTATTTTTGAAGAAAAATGTACGAAATGTCATGGCAGCTACGGCGAAAACGAAACTTATCCCAACAAAGTCATTGCACTAGAAAAAATAGGTACCGACCCGCTATATGCCAGCTATGCGGCAGAAACCCAAATTGTAGATTGGTATAATAAAAGTTGGTTTGCCGTATCCGAACCGCAGTCGTGGTTTGAACCTGAACAGGGCTATATCGCGCCGCCTTTAGATGGAATTTGGGCAACTGCCCCCTACTTACACAATGGTTCTGTACCAACCATTTACGAGGTACTCAATAGCAAAACCCGACCCGAAAAATGGAAACGGTCAAAACAATCGGAAGCAGAAGATTACGACTGGCAGAAAGTCGGTTGGAAATATAAAATCAAAAACACAGGCGGTGCTTCCATGACCTACGATACCACCCTGCCCGGATATAACAATCAAGGACACACCTTCGGCGACCAACTCACCGACGAACAACGATGGGCAGTAATCGAGTATTTGAAAACATTATAACTTTGATTTCGATGATTTTGAAGTGAAAAAATAAAATATATTCTATTGATTATTAATGATTTACAAAATTATATAAAAATAATTATTTTATTAACTTGATTTTCCCCTTAATGTGTTCGCCAAATTGGGTATTCAGTGTTTTTTTATTATTAACAAAATTATAATTTATATTTAATTATAAATTAATTATTTACAAAGATAAAAATAAATAAATTATTCACATTCGATTTGTAATTTTTAATTTGGCGAATACATTGCATAACGTGTTCGCCAATTTTGAATTTTGAATGATAAAAAATGTTTAATTTATTAATTAATAATTATCAGTAAAAAACAAAGTAAAATTTAAATTCATTTGTCATTCAAAATTCATAATTCAAAATTTGGCGAAGACATTAATTGTAATAATTAGGTTATTATTTTCTCAAAATGAATTAAACTATAAAATTATTTATAAATACCTGATTGCAAGTTTTTTATAAGATGAAAATTATAGTTTTATTTTTGAGAAAAAAATAATTTCAAATGTTTTTTTCTTATTTCAAAATCAGCGAAATGTAAGTTAATAGTTCATGGTTGATAGTTTTTACAATTCGTTGAATGGCAGTCCGATAATTATACGGGATAGTCAAATGACTCCCGATTTAGCATTATCAATAAAAATACCATATAAAACGCTGTACCAATCGCGGTTTCGAGTGTATTTTCTACCATAAATGAAGTGAGTACAATGGTATAAAATGCCAAAAATAACAGGTCTAAATATTTTTTTTTGTGAAATAATGGGGTGAAAAATGCAATGATAAACAAAAACAAACCCAACAAACCCGTAGCCGTATAAAAAAACAAAAATTGATTGTGCGGCAATTTGGGTGCTGATGTCGGGTAATGTATGGCATAAGCGGCTTCGGTTGCATCTTTGATGTCGCCTGTACCTACACCAATGAGAGGATTGGACTTGGCGGCTTCGAATGCCATTTGATAAGAAGCAAGACGCTGAGTATCAGAGTATTCACCTACATTTTTGTTGATAAAAAATTCGATATAATTATGCCGCATCAAATAAGCCTGTGCGCGAAATCCGGGCGAAAATTGAAAAGCTAAAATCGGTAATGTGGCGGTAGCAAGTGCCATTATTCCACCAATTATATAACGTTTTGTCAGAAAAATATAACGCAAAATCAAAGCGAAACCCGCGAGATACAAAGCCAATATCCCGCTACGCACCGACAATAGGTGAATAAAAACCAGCAGGAATAAAGCACAAGCAAGCAGTCCATATTTTTCCCAAGTAAATTTTAAGTAATAATTTTTATAATACAAATAAATACTCGCAAAAAACGCCAGCGCAACCAAAAGACTAAATCTTATATGACTAATTGGTGTGGGAATAGAGCCACTACGTCCGATATTATAATTGATTGCCTCAAAATTCATCGCATAATTCACGCCTACACCTATGCAGGAAATTATAAGCAAAACAACAAGCAAATACAATAGGCTAAAATACTGTCTATCAGTGAATTTTGGCAATCCTGCCAACGCAACAGGCAGTAGCAAAAAGGGTAATTTTATTCGCAATCGTTCCGAGAAATAATTCATATTTTCGGAATACAAACCGCTAATGAATACAATAAAAAAAATGGCGGTGAGGGCGAGAAAGGTTTTATTGGAAATGAAATTTCTCCAGACGGTTTTCAGGTCTTTTCGTACCAAGCCCAATGCGACGAGGGCAATCATTCCGACCGTCAGCAAAAATTTGGAAGTTAATAATGCTACTATCAAAACGGCACAGGTAAACCATGTGAGACGGGCGCGACTAAGGTATGAAGATGGTTGTGGCATGAATTGCTTTTGTGGGTGCAAATTTAGACTTTATTTGTAACATGACAAAAAGGGCTTCAAAACGCCGTTTTCCTTACATTCATCTGTTAAGACAACGTTAAGCCATACTTTTATACTTAACGAAGCACGTTATTTGTCCGTTACTTTTGCGTTCCTGTTAAACTTCCCATGCAAGAGCGTGTTTTATAAAATAAAATCCTTATAAAAGGCGAAATAAATAAATTTGCTTTCTTGACGGGGAGAGTTTGTTCGCAGTTTGGGCTTTGAAATCCCGTACTTAGTTTTTACCTTGAAAATGGGAGTTCATTTGCAAACTATTCCTTAACTTTGATTGTTATGAGACAACTCATTTTTTCCATAATATTGTTGGGCTTTACAACAGCAATGATGGCGCAAGCCAAAAAAGCCAATAAAGTTGTACAAGTCTCCGGTATCGTGATGACCAGCGATAGCCTCTACCCTGTATCCTATGCCACGATTGCCATAAAAGGCACAAGCAGAGGAACTTATGCCAATTTTGAGGGCTTCTTTTCTATCGTAGCACGCAAGGGAGAAACCCTGCAATTTACGGCACTCGGTTATGAATTGAAAGAATACACCATTCCCGAAGACCATATCGGCGACCGCCTCACGCTCGTCCAATTGCTGACAGACGATTCTTACAATCTGCCCGAAACGGTCGTCTTCCCTTGGCCCAGTCGCGAGCATCTCAAACTCGAATTTCTTGCGCTTGAGGTCAAAAAAGACCTCGAAGACCGCGCCCAAGAGAATCTTGACCAACGCCAACTCGCCGCACTCGGTGAAGCTATGGCAATGGACGGCAACGAAAACAGCGACTTTTATCTGCGCCAACAAGCCCAATCTTATTATCACATCGGCGGACAAACCCCATATCAAGGAATTTTTAATGCCTTTGCATGGGCAAAATTTATCAAGGCTTGGAAAAACGGAGAATTTAAACGGAAGAAAGATAAAAAGTAGCTACATAAAGTTTAAGTTTAAGTTTAAGAACAAGTTCAAACTCTCCCGATAGCTATACGGGACAAATTTAAGCCTCCTTCGGAGGGATAAATCAATATTGCAAATTTATCAACAACATGTTGGTTTCAAAAAATTACTAAGTGCCTAGTGCCGGGTAGCGAGAGAAAAACGCTATTCAATACTCACTAACTGGACTTTGGACATTGGGGAATTAGGAAATTTGGTATTAGGTAAATTGTTTTTATCAAATATTTATAAAGTTTAATTAATTGAATATTTTTTACCGTAATAAAAATGAAATAACTGATAATCAATTATTTACGATTTAAACCCGAATTTCCCAGTTACCTAATTTCCAAAATATCCAAAGTCCAGTCTCTAACACATTATGAAGATAATTTCGTACAATGTAAATGGCATACGCGCAGCCTTCAAAAAAGGTTTTGTGGAATGGATGGCGGAAGGTGATTTTGATGTCCTTTGCTTGCAGGAAACTAAGGCGCGTCCCGAACAAGTAGATACAGCGGTTTTGGAGGAAATGGGCTATCATCACCATTGGGTATCAGCACAAAAAAAAGGATATAGCGGGGTGGCAATTTTCTCGAAAAAGAAACCTGACAATATAGTAGAAGGTTGTGGCGAGGAGGAATTTGACGCAGAAGGGCGCGTACTACGGGCAGATTTTGGCGACCTTACTTTGGTCAATATTTATTTCCCTTCGGGTAGTGCGGGCGATGCAAGGCAGAAAGTGAAGTTTCGTTTTTTGGATTACATTTATAAGTGGGTGGATGCACTACGCAAAGAACGTCCGAAACTCATTGTGATGGGCGATTATAATATCGCGCATACCGAAATGGATATTCACAATCCGAAAGCCAACAAAAATAGTTCGGGCTTTTTGCCGGAAGAACGCGAGTGGATGACCAAGTGGTTTGCAAATGGCTTTACCGATTCATTCAGGCATCTCAATGCCGAACAGGTGCAATACAGTTGGTGGAGTTATAGAGCCAATGCCCGTAACAATAATAAAGGCTGGCGACTCGACTATATTTCCATTACCAATAATCTAAATTCACAACTCCAATACGCCCAACAACTTACCGATGTAAAGCATAGCGATCATTGTCCTGTATTAGTTGAGTTGACGAGTTGACGAGTTGTGGAGTTGTGGAGTTGTGGAGTTGTGGAGTTGACGAATTGTTGAATTGTCGTATTATGCGTATTTCAACAACTCAATAACTCAATAACTCGTCAATTCAACAACTCGTCAATTCGATAACTCAACAACTCGTCAATTCGATAACTCAACAACTCGTCAACTCAATAACTCAACAACTCGTCAATTCGATAACTCAACAATTCGTCAATTCGATAACTCAACAATTCGTCAATTCGATAACTCAACAACTCGTCAATTCGATAACTCAACAACTCGTCAATTCGATAACTCAACAACTCGTCAATTCGATAACTCAACAACTCGTCAATTCAATAACTCAACAATTCGTCAATTCGATAACTCAACAACTCGTCAATTCAACAATTCAACAATTCATCAATCTAACTTGACAAATTTGCTTGGAGTGGACAACCAATCATTGCCACGTATTCTGACGAAGTAAGTGCCTGCTGCGAGATTATCCGTCGGAAAGCTCAACAAATTGGGACCGGCAACGACATCCATCTGTCTTTCTACTGCCAATTTTCCTGTTACACTTATCACATTAACAAAAATGGTTTCGTTAGCATTTCCAAATAACTTAACGAATACTTCGGACTCGTTGGTTATCGGATTTGGAAATACATCAATAGATGTCCCCACATCACTTGCATCACAATCCGAATCTATTCTTATAATGTCAAAAAACTCGTGATTGCCATCTATATCCACCTGTTTGAGTCGGTAATACATTATAGAACCTCCCCATGAATCTACAAAACTGTAGCTCGTATTTTCAAATGAGTTTCCGGCAGCATCTACTCGCCCTACCTCAGAAAATTGAATGGCATCCAAACTACGTTCTACCACAAAATAAGCCGAATTGGTTTCGGTAGCAGTTTCCCATGCGATGTGGTTTCTGCAATCGCGTTCTTCGCCCGTAAAGCTGAGTAATTCAACAGGAAAGTTGGTCACACAATCGGAGACATTAAAGTAATCATTCTCGGCGGTATTCAATCTTACATCCGCACCATTTTGAGTAAAGACCTCGCCTATGAATGTTGCTGGAAATACTTCTTCGGGATGCCATTCCAACCCATAGCAAACATCATCGCTTACTATATCAAATTCTATTTGCCCTACCTGCACCCATTCAGTGGCAGTCAGGTAGTAACCGTCACCTCCTGCAAGTTCCACATTATATGAAACAACGGTATCCATTGAGCCTGTCAAGTTGTGCGGAGAAAACAAGGTAAAACCTAAATTACGTGGTTTGGGCAGGTCAGCACCAGCGATAAAATTTGATATGGTCAATTCTTGAGTAATTCTTGGGTTGGCGAGTGCCGCCCGATTAAATGAGAAGCGATAATTCTGCTCGCTCATAAAAAATTCTGTGTCGGGCGAAGCCGCCTTGACCTCAATGACAAATTGGGCAACCGTACCATCGCCAAAGCGTGAATGGTCTATAAACCGTACATCATTTTGCCCGTCTTGTGCATTAGTGTTAAGGCTGAAAGTTATAAAAGCCAATGCAAATAGTAGTATTTTTTTCATCATAATGCTCTTTTAAAAAGATTAAATAAAGTGGATTCGAATAGTTATTATATTCTCAATGAGCAATTTAACAACAAGTAATCAATAGACCCACACGACATTTATTTTCTTAATTATTAAATATATAAATTTTATTGGAAAATATTTTAATTATACTTTTGTGTAAATGTATAATCGTAAAATATTGATTTTCAGCGATTGTATAGTCTTACAAATGTACAATCTTTTAGTTTATAAAGATAATAAAAATGCTCTAATTGGATGGATATGTCAGGGAATCTTGCCTTAAAAATCAGACAAAATGCTTTTAATAGAAATGTTTTCTATTTAAAGATGAAAAAATATAGTATAAGGTTGCTTTATAGCTAATTTTTTTTCTTATATTTTTTTAACGTTATTATAAGGCACAAAAAAAGGAAGCAGCCATACGACCACTTCCCAATAAAACAACAAGTATTAAAGAGGCATTATTATGCCTCTTTAATACTGTTTAAAACCTTATTATTATTCGTCTAATTTAATAAATTTGCTTGCCGGAGAATACCAGCCATTACCACGTACTCTAAGCATATAAGTACCTTGGGCAAGACTTCCCGTAGAGAAAGAAAGTAGATTGGGACCATTGAGTATACTCACCGGAATTTCAGAAATCAATGCACCTTTTATATCCATCAGGTCAATGTAGGCGGCACCTTCTGTATCAGCCATTAATTTGATAAATGCCTCGTTATTTCCTACAACCGGATTCGGGAATATATCAATGAATGTACCCACATTGTCTGCATGACATTCAGAAATTATTTTCACCAAATCAGAATAACTATAGCTGCCATCCAAATCTACCTGTTTCAAACGATAGTACATCTCTGCCCCCGCCCATTGGTCGGTAAAGCTGTACGATATATTTTCAAGAGAATTGCCGGCGGCATTTACACGCCCGACTTCGTTGAAGTTGTTGGCATTATAACTACGCTCAATGATAAAGAAAGCCGAGTTGCTTTCGGTTGCAGTCTCCCAAGTCAGGTGGTTTTTACAATCCCGTTCTTCCCCCAAAAAACTGACCAACTCAACGTCAAGGCAGAGAGAAGGCAGGCAGTTAGAATTATCGCCATAAAAATTCTCGGCGGTGCCTGCCCTTGAGTCAATATTACTATCGGCTGTATTGAATACTTCCCCTATAAAAGTTGATGGAAATAATGCTGTTGAGTGCCACATCAAATCAAAGCAAGCATCTTCAGACAATACATCAAACTCAATACGTCCTACTTGCACCCAATCGTTGGCACTCAAGTAATAACCATCACCACCTGCAAGCTCTACATTATAAGACACCACAGTATCCAGAGAACCTGTCAGGTTGTGCGGAGAAAATAAGGTAAAGCCCAGATTACGCGGTTGGGGAAGACTAGCACCACCGATAAAACCCGCTATGGTCAATTCTTCTGTAATTCTTGGGTTGGCGAGTGCCGCCCGATTAAATGAGAAGCGATAATTTTGCTCACTCATAAAAAATTCAGTATCCGGCGAAGATGCTCTTACCTCTAGAATAAAATCAATAGGTCCACCCGGACAACTAACATCACCTTGTGTAAAACGCACATCATTCTGACCGTTTTGTGCCTGAATATTGGAGGCGAAGGCTAAAAAAGCCATTAAAAAAAATAGTGTCGATTTTTTCATAATACTTGTTGTTTAAATAGTGTTTAATTTTTTAACCGCTAAAATTACTAGGCTTTGGACATTTTGGAAATTCGGTAACTGGGAAATTCGGTTTTAAATCGTAAGTAATTGATTATCAGTTATCTGATTTTTATTTAGATAAAAAAACATTCAATTAATTTAATTTTATAATTATTTGGTAAAAACAATTTACCTAATACCAAATTTCCTAATTCCCCAATGTCTAAAGTTCACTAAAATTAGCAACCACTTATTTGTGCCACGTTCCTACGTCAAATAAGATATTGGTTCTTGGTTGAAAATTAAACATGTTCTTTGGACGATATACTTATTCTTCTTTAAAAGATAAAGATACTTTAGTACACATCTCAAATATTGATTAACAATTTGATGTGGATAAAGAAGTGAGCTATGTCCCGATAATTGACGAAACATTCCCAAAAAACTATCAAATTAATGATGAAAAGATTTACTTTAATAAGTGCTTATAGGCTGAAGGTAGCGAGTTCGATTTTTTTTCTGGACTCAAAAATAATTTTTTTCGCATTAAAATACACACAATTATAAAAAAAAACATGAAAAATAAGTGACAAGTCTCAAACAACCTTTTTCTCAAAAAAGTACTCTCAAAAGGTAACTCTGCTACAATTATCTACGTTTCAAAGCAATAGGTATAACTTTTTTCTTATTGAACATTATACTTATGTGTCGAAAAATACTTAATGATAAGCCTCTATAAAAACTCAAACATACATTTGATATTTGACAAAAACAACAGTTTTATATATTGTCTAACAAAGATAAAATCACAATCGGACAATCAAAAAAATAATACATCTTTATGTTTTTAAAAAAAATAATTCTTGCAACTTTGCTGTGTTTATCCGCATTTACGATACCCGCACAACCCACACTTCTAATACCCGCCGACGGCAGTACAGGCATAGAAGAAACGCCTGTATTTGAGTGGTCTGCCAGCACAACAGGAACTTACAGCCTAGAGATTTACGATTGCCTGCCGAACTCCAATAATGACGGCACACTCCAACTTGACGATTTTGAGTTGGCACTCGGACCGCTAAGTATTGATACCATTCTCAACGACCTTTCCGGCTTGACTTATAATGAAACCACAGGTACATTTTTTGGTATCAGCAATGGCATCACACAAATATTTGAAATAGATAGCGATGGCAATCACCTCCGAACTATCTCCCTGAATGGTTTTGAAGATACGGAGGGTTTGGTGTGGATTGGCGGAACACAATACTTTTTGGTGGAAGAACGACGCGGACGAGTTGTGAAAATTGAGCTTACAGAAAACACCACAACTATTAATTATCCCGATACCTATATTTTGTTGGAAGGCGAATGGGGAAACAACCTCGGCATCGAAGGAATCGCCTACGAAGCCGCTACAAACAGCCTTTTTATTATTAAAGAAAAATCGCCATCGGCATTGTATCGCATCGAAATTCCCGAAAATTTCCCGGATACGATTGCCCCCGCTTTTCCTTTCGATATTAATACCAATAACTTTGGTTGCAGCGATTTTTCGGGGCTGCATTTTCATCAAAATTTATTCATACTCAGCCACGAAACACGCGCATTGGTACAGACGGATATGGCAGGAAATGAACTCAACCGACTCCAATTAAATGATAATGGGGCAAACAACACACTCGAATCGGGTATATTGCAAGCCGAAGGCATAAGCCTTGACAATCAAGACAATATATATGTAGTCAGCGAACCCAATACGCTTTATAAATTTACAAATCCCAATCCGCCGCCACTTTATAATGTAGAAGAACTTGCTTTTTCTGATGAAAATATCAACACAACTTCATTGACCCTTACCACAGGTCTGCTAAGTTCCGAAACCCAATATTGTTGGCGGGTAAGAGATAATATTTCGGGCGAATGGTCAGATTATTGGACTTTCACAACGGGCATTATTACGGACCTCGCAACACCTCCCGATGCAGATGCAGATATGCAGTTGTTTTTTCATGCTAATAATGATTCTTTGACCCTAGAATTTTCAGCAAACCAAGCCACTCCCAATGCCCAAATTATCATTTACGATACTAAGGGCAAACAAGTCATGCACCATCAGTTTGATGCAAGCATGACATCAGCTACCACGCTCAATATCAGGCAATTGCCAATGGGAGTCTACATTATTTCCCTCAAAATAAATCAACAAAATATAAGTCGCACTTTCGTCAAGTACTAAGAGGATTTTTGATTTGGTGATTTTTGATTTTTGATTGCTTCGTTACGCAAATTAGAAAAGGATTTTGCGGAGCAAAATCAAAAATCAAAAATCAAAAATCAAAAATCAAAAATCAAAAATCAAAAATCAAAAATCAAAAATCAAAAATCAAAAATCAAAAATCAAAAATCAAAAATCCCCAAAGGCTTTCTCCAAATCTGCCACCAAATCATCTGCATCTTCCACGCCTACACTCAGGCGAATGAGCGAATCTGTCATACCTACCGCGAGGCGTTCCGGACGCGGGATAGAGGCATGTGTCATAGTAGGCGGATGCCCGATGAGCGATTCCACCCCTCCCAAAGATTCGGCAAGACTAAAAAAATGCGTATTGCTCATCACCTTTGAACCGGCTTCGAGCGTATCTTCCTTTAAAGTAAAAGACACCATACCGCCAAAATCGCGCATCTGTCGTTTGGCAATTTCGTGTCCCGGATGGTCTTCAAAACCCGGATAAAATACGCGATTGACCTTTGGGTGTTGGCGCAGATATTCAGCGATTATACGGGCATTATCACAAGAGCGTTGTACCCGCAAATGTAGGGTTTTGATGCCCCGCAAAATCAAAAAACAATCCTGCGGACCCGGTACTGCACCCGCCGCATTTTGGATAAAATATAATTTATCGGCAAGTTCTTTATTGCGTGTGACAACTGCACCATGCACGACATCCGAGTGTCCACCCAGATATTTGGTAGCAGAATGTAATACCAAATCCGCCCCAAAATCCAGTGGAGTCTGCAAATACGGCGATGCAAAAGTATTGTCCACACAAGTTAGAATCCCGTGCTTTTTTGCCAAATCACAAGCTGCCTGAATATCAATAATATTGAGCATCGGATTGGTTGGTGTTTCAATCCACAGTAGGCGTGTATTGGCATTGATTTTTGCTTCCACATTGCTCAAATCTGTCATTGCTACAAAATGCCCCTTCAAACCAAACTGCCCGAACACTTTGTTAATTAAGCGATAAGTACCACCATACAAATCATTCGTCGAGACAATCTCATCACCGCTTTTCAGCAATTTCATAACGGCATCCGTAGCCGCCATCCCACTCGAAAAGCAAATGCCATAATCACCGTTTTCGAGTGCTGCAAGATTGGTTTGCAGAGCATCGCGCGTTGGATTTTGTGTACGGGCATATTCGTAACCATTATGCTCGCCGGGAGATTTTTGTACGTAGGTAGAAGTCTGAAAAATCGGAGTCATAATCGCTCCCGAACTTGGGTCGGGTTCGATGCCTGCATGGATAACTTTCGTCGCAAATTTCATATCAATTATCGTGATTTGTGATTCGTGTGTTCGCAATTATTGTTCTAATTTATTGATAATAAGTTTTTTATAAAAATTATTCTTTACCAATCAATTCAAACACCAATCCGTAGAATTTTCAATATTTAAAACGGACGGCAAGGTACAAATTTTATTATTTCTGAATACCCAAATTTACAAATACTCAAACATTCACAGTGAATGGTAAAGGTCTGAAAATATCAGTTTTCCGAATGAACCCGTAATGACTGCTTTAGCTGTCAAGTATATTTTTATTTTTATTTATAATAAATTTAAAAACAATAATTTATAAACTTATTTTTATTTTACTTGACAACTAAACAGGCTGACCGCGAATACCGTAATGACTGCTTTAGCTGTCAAGTGTATTATTATTTTAATTTTTAATTAACTTAAAAACAATAATATACAAATATTTTTTATCTCACTTGACAGCTAAAGCAGTCATTACAGAGTTTCCGGTCAGCCTGTAAAGCAGTCATTACAGTATTCTTAAATTCAGCAATAAAAAACATCTCTCAAACAGTAGGGGCAGGGCATGCCCTGCCCCTACGGTTTGAGAGATGTTTTTTATTGCTGAATTTAAGAATACTGTAATGTCTGCTTTACAGGCTGACCGGGAACTCGTACAGGCGATTT
>CALCMV010000147.1 GCA_937967535.1 uncultured Saprospiraceae bacterium | reverse complement strand
TGCTCTTTTTTATTTTTTTTGTTTATGAAAAATATAATTATTCCGAACAATCACCTTGCCCCCGTTGTAGGGACAGGGCATGCCCTGTCCCTACAACGGGGGATGTGGGCAGTGCTATTTTTTGTTTTATTTTTCTCTTGTAATAATAATAATCAAAAAATCGTCGCGTCCAATTCTACGCCAATTTCGCATGAGATTTGGACGGAATTATTGCAAAAGCATGTTGTTGATGGCCAGGTGAATTATAAAGGATTCGCGGAGGATAAAGCGCGTTTTGATGAATATTTAAATTTGCTCAATACCCATCATCCAAATAATAAAAATTGGTCGAAAGACGAGCAACTCGCCTATTGGATTAATGCCTATAATGCCTACACAGTAGAACTGATTTTGAAGGATTATCCACTCGAAAGTATTAAGGATATTAAGAAAGGAATCCCGTTTTTAAATTCGGTTTGGGATATACAATTTATTGAAATTGAAGGAAATAAATATGATTTAAATCGTATCGAACATCAGATTTTGAGAAAAGAATTTGACGAGCCGCGTATCCATTTTGCGATAGTCTGTGCATCGATTTCTTGCCCGAATTTGTGGAATGAAGCCTTTACAGCAGACAATATAGATGTTCAACTCACTGCCCAAGCCCGCGCATTTATCAATGATAAAACGAAAAATAATATCAACTCAAATGACGCTCAACTTTCCAAAATTTTCCTATGGTTCAAAGGTGATTTCAAAAAGAAAAGCACCCTCATAGAATACCTCAACCAATACAGCAATACGAAAATCTCACCCAATGCAAAAGTCAGTCATCTGGACTACGATTGGGGTTTGAATGAATTGTCGAATTGATGGGTTGTTGAGTTGTCGAATTGTTGAATTGTTGAATTGTTGAGTTGTCGAATTGTTGAATTGTCGATAAAACATCAACCCAACAACTCATCAAACCGACAACTCCACAACTCGTCAATTCATCAACTCGTCCTTACCAATCTTTGTCGGATTTGCTCTGCTTGGCATCCCCTTTGCGAAGTTTTTCTTGTACTTTTTGGTCTTCATTTTCCATGATTTGCAGGATTTTTCGGGCTTCCTCTTCGCTCATATCTTGTGGTTGCGGTTGTTCTTGTTGTTCTTCATTGGGTTCATTTTCTTGCTCTTCGCCTTCGCTGCTTTGCTGTTGTTCTTGGTCTTGTTGTTGCTCCTGTTCTTGCTGCTGCTGTTGTTCCTGTTGGTCTTGATTTTCTTGGTCTTCGCTGGGTTCGCCGCTTTGCTGTTGTTGTTGCTGCTGTTGTTCCTGTTGCTGCATTTTCATTTGCTGGAGGGCGTAGGCAAGGTTGTATTTGGTTGCCATGTCTTTCGGGTTGAGTTTGAGGGCTTGCTTGTAGGCATTCACGCCTTCCTCAAGGTTTTGTTGAGCGAGATAGGCATTGCCGAGATTGTGCAAGGCATCAGCTTTGGCTTTGTCCGTTTTGGCAATGGCTTCGGCGGCACTATAATGCTTTACCGCTTCGTCGTATCTGCCTTGTTCGTAGATGGCATTACCGAGATTGTAAGTACCTGTAAGCGAGTTGGGTTCATCTTGAATGGCTCGACGATATTGTTCTTCGGCGCGTTCAAAATCGCCGTCTTTGTAGTCGCGGTTGCCTTCGCGGAGTTGTTGGGTGCTTTGGGTGAAGGCATTGACCGAAAAAAATAAAATCGCTGTAATTGTAATAAGTAATTTATTCATTTTTAAGTCGTTTTAAACGTGTGGCGCGTATGAAGTAGGTTATTTCTCTATAAAGAATAGTTGAAATAGATAATATAAAAAAAGATGATAATAGAAATTCAATAGAAAAATCCCAGCGCATAATTTCTGTGTACACTTCAATAATACTTCCAATAAAGAGCAATAAATTCAATGCAATGAATGAGGCGATGAATCCTCTTTTGAAATATGGAATGACGTATTTGTATTTTATTTCCAGTTGAATATGTCTGATATTATAAACAATAAGTCCCAGTATAAATAGTATAAATCCTAACATAAGGAAACCGCGTCCGGTTGATTCATAAAAAACTTGAAGCCCAAAATTATATGTCCAAAGTCTATATATCTCAAAAAGAAAATAGGCGCAAAGCAAAACTCGAAAGACAATAACTACCCGATTTATCCGCGTCTCATCCTTCTCATTCTCATTAAATGCTTGGTCTAATATTTCTTCCATATGATGAAGTACCTCACTGATTTTTAAGTCGTTTTAGGTAAATGGCATGTTGGTAAAGTGATTACTCGAATAATAATGACCAACAAACCCAAAGTTAGTAATACAATCAATATCTCAAACTAATTAACTCGTACATATTCGGTTGGATAATTATAATAAAACGCTGTTTTAATTCTTGTATTATTCGGAAACTATTGTAAATTATTATTTTTGCATTGAAATTGAAGATATTTAATGATGATGGATGTCAAATGAAAGTATTTAAAAACTCATAATCCGCAAGTCAAATCATTTACTCATTTATTCATCTAATCATTTACTTATTGTTTATGGCAAAACAAAGCAAACGTACAGGTTTCACTACACTAAGTTCCAAATTTCCGAAGGTAAAATTGCCCATCGAACTTAGGTCCGATACCTTCCGCGAATTTGAGAAGAAAAACAAACCGCTTTCGCAGGATTCTATATTAGAATTTCTATTGGAAGAAGGCGAGGCAATTGATGAATTTACGGAGTTTATCCCTTGTTTTCGTTTGCCTGATACAAAAGAATTTCATGCTTTGGTGTATTGGCAGGCAGGCTTGATGGAATACCATTATTGGTTGGCGATATTCGATAAAAAAGGAAATTTTATAGAAAAAAAACGTATTGCAGGAACTATTCCCGGCGAATCCACGTTTAAAGTCACAGTAGCCGTTATTACGAGCAGTTGGCAGATAGAAGTGAAAGAAGGCGAATCCGCACAGAACACCAAAAACCTTACTCCCACATCCTTTTCCCAACACCATATTATTAATATTTCCCCCGAAGGGGCAATGAGTGAATGAGCGAATTTTGAATGAGTGAATATTTCATACGTGTTATTGTTTTATTATTTCTAAAAAAAATGAAACCATGTACACGTTAAAAATATTCACTCATTCACTCATTCAAAATTCGCTCATTAGTAAGCATTAAATTATGAGGAAAAACAAGAAAAATAAGACACTAAAACAAGACATCTTTTTTATATTTAAAAGAAGCCCTAAAAAGCGGTACAATGCCGCACAATTGAAGAAAAAACTCAAAGGAAAAACTTCCGTAGATGCTGTAGAGGCGCGATTGGAGCAATTGCAATCAGAGGGTAAAATCATTAAACTTTCTAACGAAAAATACAAGCTCGCTATCGGGCAGCGTATACGTCCGAAAGTGACGGCAGAGGGGCGTGTGGATATGACTCAACGCGGCTCGGCGTACATCGTGTGCGACGACCTCGAATTCGACATTCATGTAGCTCCGCGCAATGTAGGCTCGGCACTACATGGCGACAGGGTGCGGGTAGAATATGCCGAAAATTCGCGCAGACAAAAACCCGAAGGACGCATCGTAGAGGTACTCAAACGCGCCACCGAAAGTTTTATCGGTACGATTCATATTTCTCAAAAATTTGCTTTCGTAGTAGCAGATTCGCGGCGGATGCCGATTGATATTTATGTGCCGCCAAAAAAGACAAAAGGCGCGAGTGATGGCGAAAAAGTCATCGTACAAATCACGGAATGGCATGGCAGCGACAAGCGCAGTCCGTCGGGTCGCATCACGATGGTACTCGGCGAAGCAGGTAGCCATGATATTGAGATGAAATCCATCTTGATTCAGCAAGGTTTTAATCTCGAATTTCCGCCTGCGGTAATACAACAAACGGACGGAATGCCCACCGAAATCACAGAACGCGAAATCTCTCAAAGACGCGATATGCGCGAGGTGACGACCTTCACGATTGACCCTTTGACGGCGAAGGATTTTGATGATGCTCTGTCGCTTCAATACCTCGAAAACGGACATTGCGAAGTGGGCGTACATATCGCGGATGTGACGCATTATGTAAAGGAAAATACTGCGATTGATAAGGAAGCCTTAAAACGCTCAACTTCGGTCTATCTTGTTGATAGAGTGTTGCCTATGTTGCCGGAGAGGTTGTCGAATGAATTGTGTTCGCTACGTCCGAATGAGGATAAATTGACCTTTTCAGCCGTATTTGAATTTGATAAAAATGATAAAATCGTCAACCGTTGGTTTGGGCGAACAGTGACGCACTCCAATCGCCGATTCACCTACGAAGAAGCGCAGGAAGTATTGGACGCAGGTGAAGGTGACTTTGCGAAGGAGTTAAAAAATCTCAATAGAATCGCCCATAAATTGCGTAAGCAAAAATTCAAAAAAGGTGCGATTAATTTTGAGACAGAAGAAGTACAATTTGTATTGGATGAAGTCGGCAAACCGGTGGATGTATATTTGAAAGTTCGGAAGGATGCTCACTTGCTGATTGAAGATTTTATGTTGCTCGCAAATCGTGAAGTGGCAACTATTTTTGCGAAGCATAAAGACTCCGCACCCATCCCGTTTGTGTATCGTGTACACGACAGACCCGACCCGGAAAAAGTCGGCGAATTTGCGAAATACGCCCTACAAATGGGCTATAAATTGGAGTTTGATACGCCTCGCCAAATCGCGGAGGCTTACACCAAATTGATGAAGGAAGCCGAGACGCAAGATGCCCTCAAACTGCTCGTACCACTTGCGATTCGGACGATGGCAAAGGCGGTTTATACCACAGAAAATATTGGTCATTACGGCTTGGCATTTGACAATTATACACATTTTACCTCGCCTATTCGTCGCTATGCAGATGTGTTGGTACACCGGATTTTGTTCCGAAATTTGGAGAAGGCGCACCGCATGGATGCAGAGGAATTGGAAATGCAATGCAAACACATTTCCAACCAAGAACGCAAAGCAATGGAAGCCGAGCGCGAATCCATCAAATACAAACAAGCCGAATACCTCAAAGAGCGCATCGGTCAAGAATTTGACGGGGTGGTTTCGGGCATCATTGAGCGCGGTATTTTTGTAGAAATCGCAGGCAATCAATGCGAAGGCTTGGTCAGATTTGATACGATGGACGAACCCATGTATCTCGAAAATCGCTTTGTGGCAAAAGGGCAGTGGTCGGGCGATACCTACCGCATGGGGCAGCAAGTTCGCATAGAGATTTTGGATGTGAATATGGAACGCAAAGAAGTAGATATGAAACTTGTCACCGAATAATTTTGTAGGGACAAAGCATGCCTTGTCCCTACAAAATTGATAAGAAACGAACCGTTATTCCAAACCTAGTATTTGGAATGACGGTTCGTTTTTTATTTTTGAATTTTGCTAATTCACAAATAAAAACTACATTGGAAACGATTGAAAATAACCATGCGGCAGCCGTCTACCGTCTACCGTTCACCCTCTACCATTAAAAATGACAGCAATTCTCATTGATGATATGCCCCAAGCCTTGCAAGTGCTTCAAAGTGATTTGAATGACTTATTTCCTGATATTCAAATCATTGGAACGGCAGATAGTGTCGTATCGGGTGCGAAACTTTTGCGACAAGAACAGCCGGATTTACTGTTTCTCGACATCATGTTGGGTGATGGAACGGGTTTTGATTTGTTGGAAATTTTACCCAATATCACCTCAAAAATTATCTTTGTGACCGCTTACGAAGAACACGCGATTCGTGCCTTTCGTTTTGCGGCGATTGATTACCTTTTGAAGCCTATCAATCCTGATGATTTGAAGGATGCAGTGCTTCGTGCGCGTCAGCAAATCGCGCGTCCTGCCGAGAGTATAGACATTCTGAAAGCGACAATGAAAAGCCCGGACACCCTCCCGACACGCATTACTTTACACACACAGGAACGCATTGCAGTCGTAAATATTGACGATATAATTCGCTGTGAATCAGATGGTAATAATACGATTTTTATATTGGATTCGGGCGAAAAAATATTTGTCACCAAGACGCTCAAACAATTCGCTACACTTTTTGAGCAGCACACTTTTTATCGTACTCATCAATCGCATTTGGTAAATACCAAACATATTCAGGAATATGTCAGAAAAGAAGGCGGCTATCTCAAAATGAAAAACGGTGACGATATACCCGTTGCGGTGCGAAAGAAAGCAGAAGTGGTAGCGATGTTGGATAACCTTTGAAAATTTAGCTACGAATTTATCGGAAAAAAACGCCTCTTTATTGGATTAGCATTTCACACAAAATGAAATTTCGTTAATTTTTCGCTACGAAGTATAAAAAAGTGTTACATTAGCGAGATAGTTCATTGTTCGCAGTTCATAGTTGATAGTAGCCTTTTTTACTATGAATCATAAATTATGAACCATGAACTTACCAAACTTTAAATTTATAAAAGAATTACTATGGGTCCTTATACTATTATGGCATTGGCATGGGTGGGCTGTGCCATTTGGATAGCTTTTGTTATCATGACCAACAAAAAAGCACATCCTAAAGCACTATTTTATTTGTTTTTTGTGGAAATGTGGGAACGTTTTTCCTACTACGGTATGCGTGCTTTATTGGTGCTTTATATGACTTCCGAAATCATCAACGGAAGTGAAATGAGTGGTTTGGGTTACGACGACGGTTCCGCTTATGGGGTATATGGCGCATATGGCGCATTGGTCTATCTGACACCAATTTTGGGTGGTTTGATAGCCGATAAATTGACAGGCTACCGTAAGGCAATCGTTTGGGGTGCGGTACTGATGGCATTGGGACATTTGGCGATGGCTGTGCCTTCCTTGTTTTTTCCGGCACTCGCTTTATTGATTCTCGGTAACGGTTTCTTCAAACCCAATATTTCGAGCCTTATCGGTAAACTCTATCCCGAAGGCGATCCTCGTCGTGACGGTGGTTTTACGATTTTCTACATGGGTATCAATATCGGTGCATTCCTGACGGGTTTGACCTGTGGTACTATTGGTGAATTGGAAGGCTGGCACTATGGTTTTTCTCTTGCCGGTGTTGGTATGGTTATCGGTTTAATCGTTTTTTGGTTTGCAGAACGCAATGGCGTACTTGGCGAACACGGTCACCCACCCGAAGAAGCCAAAGGCAAAAAGTTTGCAGGATTGCCTGTTAATATGGCTATCTATATTGGTTCGTTTTTGATTTTGCCACTGATTATTTTCATGGTCAAAAAGAATGATATTGTAGATGTATTTCTTGCTGTAGTCGGTGCAGGAGTATTGGGATATTTACTGTGGCTCGCATCAAGTTATGATAAGGTCGCAAAGCAGAGAATATGGGTGATCATGGCTTTGTTGTTTTTCACGACTTTATTTTGGAGTTTCTTTGAATTGGCGGGTAGTGCTTTGACGGTATTTACCAAAAATAATGTTATCAGAGAAATAGCGGGTGTAGAATTGACTGCCGCCAACTATCAATCTTTTAACCCATTATTCATTATGTTTTTCGCGCCGATATTTGCGTGGTTATGGGTCAAGCTCTCCAAAGCCAATTTTGAGCCGCCTGCACCTGTCAAATTTGCTGCGGGTTTGATGTTGCTTGGTGTTGGTTTCCTCGTTTTGCAATTGGGTAAAGGTGCTGCCGTAGCCGGAGCGATTCCGGGTATTTTTATGGTTGGTTTATATCTCTTTCATACACTTGGTGAGTTGACACTTTCTCCTGTCGGGCTTTCGATGGTCACAAAACTCTCTCCCGCCAAAATCGTTGGTTTTGTGATGGGTACTTGGTTTTTATCTTCTTCTATTGCCCACCAAGCCGGTAAGCACATTGCCAAAATGACTACTATTGAAGGCAATCCTACGCCGGAAGAATCATTAGATTTATGCCTCGCGGTATTCAACCAATTAGGATTCATCGCTATTGGTGCGGGTGTATTCTTACTTTTGATTTCACCAATATTAAATAAATGGATGCACGGTATTAAATAATTTTTCATTTTTTTGTATAGAAATAATTCAAAATATAAGCGGAGCAATAGCTCCGCTTTTTTTATCATAGAACGATGCTTCCAACTCCTTCTCTCTAAGAGCCTGTTTAAATTTTTTCGTAAAGCTCTGATTTTTAAGGCTTGGTGATGCCTGACACTTTGAAAGTGTCCGTCATCTTAGGCAAAGTTAAACGGATAGCCTTTAAACATGCTCTAAACTAACGCGGCGCGAACTGGAAGTATCGCGCTACATTCACACCAATCAAAAATCAAAAATCACAAGATGAGTATCTTCAAAAACCTATTAAAATCCAAAGATACACCCCTTCACAGCTATGCTGATTTTTGGCAATGGTTTCAGGCGAATGAAGCTGAATTTGGCGCACTCGTCAGAAAACGCAGCGAACCTGCTGTATTAGAAGAGCATTTTTTCAATCCGCTTTCAGAAAAATTAGGCGAGTTGAAAGACGGTTTTTACTACCTCACAGGCATGTACGATGATGATACCGTCGAATTGGTATTTACGCCCGATGGTGTGGTCAAAAATATTGTTTTTGTAGAAGAATTGGTCGAAGCGGCACCTGATATAAAAGGCTGGAAATTCACCGCACTCAAACCCGCGCTTGATATTAAGGATGTAAGTATCGGCATGAATGATTATACATTCAACGGGGAGAATATCTTTTTCTATTCCAATGAAAATAAGGATTTTCCTGATGAAATTGACATCACCGTTGTCTATCAGGATATGAACGAAGAAGACCGCCCGATGCTCACCAATGGCGTGTTTATTTTTCTGGATAATTTTCTTGGCGAACTCAATTTTGCCACCAAAATAGACGAAATCAAAATCGTCGGAAAAGACGAAGCCGAGCAAGAATTGGTACCGATTGGCAAATTGGAAAGTTTTCTGATTTGGCGGGAAAAAGAATTTATCGAACGCTACGAGGGTAGCCGATACGATACCGACAATGACAATTATGCGATGTTTGAAGCCACGCTCGAAAACGACAAGCCACTCATGGCAATCATCAACACCGACCTCCTCCAATGGGAAAACAAAGCCTCTCATCCATGGATAATGAGCGTCAAAATTCAATATGAATCTGACAATCAAGGGCTTCCCGACAAGCCCACTTACGAATTGCTGAATGTTTTGGAAGATGAAATAATCGCGGAATTGAAAGATTCGGAGGGCTATCTCAATATTGGCAGAGAAACCGCAGATGGTATGCGCCTTATCTATTTTGCTTGTAAGGATTTCAGATTAGCCTCAAAAGTCGCGCATAAAGTCTTGCAAAAATACACCGACCGTTTATCTGTTGATTACAACATTTACAAAGATAAATATTGGCAATCTTTTCGGCGGTTTACAATGCCCTGATGTGAGACTTCGTTTTACAGAAAAATCTATGAGATTTTGAAGTGAAGTCACTGCCCGAAACCTATAAGGCTTATAATCAGTAGTTTATCTCTATTTTTTTGCTAATTTTAAAGAAAATAAAAATTGATAAATAGCCGAAAAACAATTATCACTGGACTTTTCAAAGAATATTTAATTTCAATTCAAACGAGTGTGTAAAATATTAGAGGCAATCAGATATGAAAAGCCAAAACACATACTACTGCACATCTTTAATTTTGCCACAAAGACACGAAGGCACAAAGAATTTTCATGCTTATCAGCAATTTATACTTTGTGTCTTCGTGTCTTTGTGGCAATTTTCAATTTTGAATTATGTTTAAATATATTAAAATGTCCCTAATGTTTTACACACTCAATTCAAACTAACCATCCTTCCCCGTCGTAGCCGCCAGCGAGTTCCGATAATGGTTGTCAGTCCTAATAAAACAAGGAAGCCAATCAGGTAAGTATTATTTCGACGTTTTTGCTCTTTTTTCTGCACGTCAAGAGCTACCTGATAGGAAGGATTCGATACGCCCGGTGTCCCAAATCCTGCAATAATATCCCAACTGTCAAGCAAACTATTATCCGAATCGGGTACATGCAAACTCAAGGTAAATACCGAATCGCTCGGCTCCAATGCGTAGCGAAGGCTATCAATTGGTGCGCCTTCATTCGTGTAGAGTTCGATACGTTCTTTGCGTTTGCTGAGTCCAAAATCAAATTGTCCGATAACGTTTTTATCACTTCCGAATACTTTTCTAAAAGCAGTCGTATCTTCGCAGAGTATAATGTGGTCTTTGGCAAACAAAATACTATCAGGCAATCGGTATTCATTTTTTCTATCCAAAAAATACCAATCTTTCAGGGGAATATCTTTATCCGAATAATTAAAAATCTCGACCCAGTCGCCCGTTGTTTTATTATTACAACTGATTTCGTTGAACATTACTTTGCCGGCTACCGGATGCGTTGATTTTTCGTAAACGGCACGTATCATTCGGTGTTTTTTATCCGACAAATCCAGAAAAACAGTTGGCAATGAAGTCGTATCAGGCAGCCCTTCCCATCTTACAAAACGATAACCAAAATGGGGCAGGGCATTGAATTTTACCGGAAAATTCTCATAATACAAACCCGTAAAATCTTCATCCTCTATTTCGATATTATCATTAAAAATAATGCGTCCGCTATTCGAGTATTCGATACTCACACGCACAGTATCACCTGCTGCAAAGCGTTTTTGAATAAAGCCGCGCATCTCCGCCGGACGTGTTTCGGCATAATCGCGAATACGGTCAAGATGCTTTGCACGACGACGGCGACTCAAGCCCCAACGCTTGATATGTAGTTTCATTTCAGGGTCATATATTTCCACCAAACTATCCAAATGAGCAATCGTGCGCTCCGGTATGAAATACGTATTCATGTGGTCGCTCATACGATTGACAAATTGTAATCTAAATTCATCATTTCGCATCAAATTCCGCAAGATGAAAGTACTCCACGGCGGGTTGGGCCATCTTGGTCCGTCCGGTTCAAGGTGAAAATTCAGTGTATTGTGTTCAAAAGCATCTTTGCGGTGCAAACCATAGCCCCAATCCGTATCGTACAGTATCCAACGCCAACGCCCGTTTTCGTTACGTGGTCGCCAATATTTGATATTGCCCCCTGCATCGCGGTTGTCAATATAAATCTGCACCGTCATATAATCTATGTAGTTTTCGACCTCCATGAGGGTCTTTACATGCTCGTAGTGTTGGTGGTCGCGCAGGTCGTGTTCGCGCATATATTTGAGCATATTGTTGTAGTGATTCATATCACCACGCCGCACACGCCCCTGATGCTCTATGAGGTCCATACTATCGCGATGTACATCCGTATGCGATGCCACAAAATAGCGATTGACTTTCTCCCGAATATTGTACAAACCCCAATATTCGCCATTCAGAAAGACGTGCGAGCCACGAAAACTTTGCTTTTCGAGGTCAACCCCATCAATGAGCGAATTGACAAATATATCGCGGATGTGCGATTTGCCAAAGTCGCTACCCGTATTCCGCAGGACAAAATATTTATACGTGGAAATATCTTCTTCGGGAAACATTTGATGCCTGAAGCGTGTCGGTCCGTATCGGCTACGGGTCATAATTGCCATTGATTTTTGAGGAAAAAGGCGGCTCATACCTCCAAAAAGACGCATCCCTGTATTTGCTCCAAATACCCGTTCTTTATTCGTTTCAAATATTTCGGTGTGAATCTGTATTTCTTTGCGCGACCAAAAATTTGCGCCATGATGTGGTGAGAGGGAATCCGCATTGGGTCCCATTTGAAAAAGTCCGATTTCTTCATCAAACAAATAAGAAGAGTTCAAGGATAGGGAAACTACCGGAAAAGTGGTCTTGAAATCAATCAGATATGTATTACTGACGATGTTACTTTTCCTATCCCCTTTAATGGCTATGGCGCGTACTACGGTTGTATTTTTGAGCCTAAACGCTCCCTTATAACGTATCGAACGTTTGGAAGGAATAGAACCGTCGCGGGTGTAATATATGGTCGCATCCGGGTCGTTGCAAGATAATTCTACGGTGACTCTTTTTTCGTAAAAGCCGGCGGCACGCGAAAATTTGACATACAGCCTTTCGCTCTGCCCAAAGCACATCGTCACCATCAGCACGCCCAGAATAGTTAGAACTATATGTCTCATTTTTCTGCTTAGTCGTCTGCAGTTTGTCTGTCCGCAGTCCGCCGCCTAATTTCTCTTTTAATGAATAAACTGCGGACTGCGGACGGATATACTGCGGACGGCATTTAATCGGACATCAAAACTACTCAAATTTTAACTGCCTACACACCAATTTTTTATTTTTTTACGGAAAAATGAACCAAACGAAGATTAACTTTAAGTTTAAACCGATTTAAGTGATTAATAATCAGTCATTTGAGTCAAAATCTATTTTAATTCAAGTTTATTTTTATTCTTTATAAATTTTAATACATAAAAATAAAATACATGGACAAGAAAAACATTATCACATTCACTCATTTCAGCATTATTCACTCAAAATTCACTCATTCACTCATTAAAAAAGTGTTCCCGACTGTGCGGGCGGCACTACACCTAAATGTTGATAGGCTTTATCGGTGGCTTCGCGCCCGCGTGCGGTACGTTGGATATAGCCTTCTTGAATCAGGAAAGGTTCGTGTACTTCTTCGATGGTTCCGGCTTCCTCGGCGACTGCGGTTGCGATTGTACTGATGCCTACCGGACCGCCTTTGAATTTGTGGATAATGGTGGCGAGTATTTTATTGTCCATTTCGTCGAGTCCGCTTTCATCTACATTGAGTGCCGAGAGTCCGTATTTGGCGATTTCGAGGTCAATGATGCCATTACCTTTTATCTCCGCAAAGTCGCGTACCCGTCGTAGCAGTGCATTGGCAATACGCGGCGTACCCCGGCTACGGCGCGAAATTTCTAAGGCACCGGCATCTTGAATTTCAATTTCGAGAATACCCGCCGAGCGTTTTACAATTTTTGTAAGTGTGGGTATGTCGTAATAATCCAAGTGGCAATTAATCCCAAAACGCGCCCGCATCGGTGCGGTGAGCAAGCCCATACGAGTAGTTGCCCCCACGAGGGTAAAGGAGTTGAGTGTAATCTGAATACTACGGGCATTGGGTCCGCTATCAATCATAATGTCAATACGGTAGTCTTCCATCGCCGAGTAGAGGTACTCTTCCACGACATTATTGAGGCGGTGAATTTCATCAATAAACAGGACATCGCAATCATCGAGATTGGTGAGGAGTCCGGCGAGGTCGCCGGGTTTTTCGAGTACGGGACCGGAACTCATTTTGAGATTTGCCCCTAATTCATTGGAAACGATATGCGCCAGAGTGGTTTTGCCCAGTCCCGGCGGACCGTGCAGTAGTACGTGGTCGAGTGCTTCACCGCGTTTTTTGGCTGCTTGTATAAAAATGTCAAGGTTTTCTACCAATTTTGGTTGTCCCGAAAAATCACTAAGCGACTTAGGACGCAAAGCACGTTCTACCTGTCGTTCTTCCGGTACAAAATTATCGTCTGTTGGGTCCAAATTAGGATTCTGCATACAATCGAATCAGTGAGTGAGTGAATGAATGAATGAATGAATGAATGAGTAAATGAATGAATGAATGAATGTTGTGAGTAAAACGAAATCCCGTATTCGTTCTTTTTCGCTCACTCTGCCTCACAAAAATGGTCATTTATCCCGATAAACTCACATTTTCGCGCCTTGATTAAACAAAAAATAATATTGCATTTTGGATAGCTTATTTATTTCGATTTCCCTAAATTTCAAAATTCACTTATTAAAAACATTGAGCATTTCATCATTTAAGCATTAGCATCAGTGGCATAGTTTTTGGCTATTGCCTTTAAATTAACATATGTACTTTGTATTTTGCTCTACAACAATTAATAAAGTACAAAAAATAACAAAGTCAATTAGAGCATGTTTAAATTTTTTCAAACTGATAATCAATCCCGATAGCTATCGGGATGGTTTTGACAAGGCATCAAAGAGGAAATTTATCGGGATAAGTGACCGATTTGATGTGAAGTCAAGTTCATAAGATATTGGTTGTCAGGCAGAAAAAATTTAAACAGGCTAGCCATTTAACTTTGCCTAAAGCGAATACTCGTCAGACGAATCTCTTTATTCAAGCGAATATTTTATGAGACAAATCACTACATTTCACAAAAACCTTCGTCAGACGAGTACTATCCCGCAAGCAAACTTAAACGG